>JACCYS010000240.1 GCA_013696365.1 Nocardioidaceae bacterium | reverse complement strand
ATGCCGGCTTGGCCACCGGCCGTTGCAGCGGTGTCGCGTTGCGTCCGAGCAGCCACACCATCGCGGCCAGCACGGCCACCTGCAGCGGCCAGCCGAGGGCGATCTTGGCGGCGCCCAGCCAAGCCACCATGTCCTCCCCGCCGAGCCACAGCGGGTATTGCACGACGACACGTACTATGCACGGCGCGGCAAGCACCAGGGTCAGCCGCGAACACAACCGCACGAGGCCGACATCGTCGCGCCAACCCGTCGGGTCACCGGTGACACTGCCGATGAACAGGCCGACCACCGGCCACCGGGCCAGCACGCTAGCGATTAGCACAGCTGCGTAGACGGCGTTGTAGATGATGCCGGGCAAGAACGCGTCCTGCGCTTCACCGCTGCGCAATGCGAACACCGCCGCGATGGCGATCCCGAGCAGTGAGTTCAGCACAAACTGGGGGTTCTGTCGCTGGACGATCCGGACGATGAGCAACACAACCGCCAGGCCGGCGCCCAGCAGCAGCGACACCTGCAGGTCGCGCCCGATGACCCATGCCAGGGTGAAGGCGATCGTGGGCACCGCGCCCTCGACCATCCCGCGCCTACCGCCCAGCGCCTTGGACAGCTGCGCCCGCACCAGCTGCTCGACTGTCTCGTACGGACCGTCGGCGGTCACGTCCGCGGCCGCCGACAGCGGATGGGTCACGGGCTCAGCTCGTAGCGAGGGTTGAACAACCGGCGCTCCCCGTCCGAGCAGCCGAGGCGGCCGTGGACGGTCAGCTCTCGGCCACAGGTGATCCCCGGGATGCGGCGGCGGCCGAGCCAGACCAGCGTGACGCTGCCGCTGCCGTCGTCGAGCTCGGCCTCCAACGCTGCCACGCCCCCGTGCGGGCGAACGCTGACCTGCCGGAGCGTGCCGTGCAGGGTGCAGACGTCGCGGTCGGCGTGTGCCGCAATCTGGCTTGCCGCACTCGGGGACGCGCCCGCCCGCGACTCGCCGGAGTCACCCGCCGAGCCACCAGTCATCCGCTGCTTGGCTCGCTGCCAGAAACTGCTGTCGTGCCGCTCGCCCGACGATGCTGCTGTAGCCATGTCCACAAGCCTACGACGAGCCCGCCACCGAGGCTTCCGGCGGCAGACGCAGCGGCAGTGGCTGGCGCGGGGACATCGGTTCCGAGCCCCGAACGACGACAACCTTGCGCAGCGCCTGCTCCAGCGCCGTATCCGGCTGCATCTGATCGACGGCGGTGCCCCAGAAGGTCGCCCGCAGCAGCCAGCGCGGGCCCTCGACGGCTGCCACTCGCGAACTCTGCACACCGCGGCGCCCGTCCGGAGCGGTGACCGGGATCTGCAGGCGCAACTGCGGCCCGTGTTCGCCGTCCAGCTCATCGACAGTGCCGCCCAGGCGGGTGGCTTCTGCTGTCATCTCGCGCCGCAACTCGGCCCACAACCCGCCGGACTTCGGCGCAGCGAACGCCCTCAGCTCGAGCCCGGCGTCGGCATCGGCAAGCAGCACTGCGGTGACCGCGCCGGTCTCTTGATCGGCCTGCAGGCGCACCTCCAGCCCCTCGACGCCGGCCACCAGCAGGCTGCCTAGGTCCACCCGGTCTGCTGCCGCGGACTCGAGGTCGACCTGGCCGGCATCCCACGGCCCGGAGCCCGGTTCGGCTCCCGTGATCGGCGAATCGTGCGGTTGGACGGGCTGATCGGCACCAGCCGAACGTTTGCGGCGGCCCAACATCAACGCTGCTCCCCTGCATTGGTCGAGACGGTGAAGCCGCCGGTAGAACCGTAACCGCCAACGCCGCGCGCCGACTCCGGCAACCCCGCAACAGCAACGAACCTGGCCGTCTGCACCGGCTGCACCACGAGCTGGGCAATCCGGTCACCCCGGCTCAGCCGCACAGTTTCAGCGGGATCGAGATTGATCAGACACACCTTGACCTCGCCCCGGTAGCCGGCGTCGACCGTACCCGGCGCGTTCACGATCGACAGGCCGGTACGCGCCGCCAGGCCGGAGCGTGGGTGCACGAAACCGGCGTAACCCGACGGCAGCGCCAAGGCGATCCCGGTGGGAACCACCGCGCGCGCGCCCGGCGCGAGCACGACATCCACCCTGGTCATCAGGTCCGCCCCAGCATCGTCGGCATGGGCGTAACCCGGCAACGGCAGCTCAGGGTCGAGGCGCTGGACGAGTATCTCGGGCTGGCTCACGGTGGCGACCTTAGTGGGCAGTCGATCAATCGTGGCAGGCTGGCGGTGTGGGCGATGGGCAGCGCAGCGAACACACCGAGCGCACTGAACACACCGAGCGGCTGTGGGCGCCGCTGAGTTGGTGGGCGACCGCCAGCGTGCTGCTCGCTGCGGTGTGGCTCGTCCTGGTGGTGTCTACGCCCGTGCTGACCACCATCGCTGGCACGGCGGCGGCTGCAACGCTCGTACTGGGCGGGCTCGGCTCGGCCGGAGCCGTCGAGGTAGGTGTGCGTGCCGGTGAGTTCGTGGCAGGTCCGGCGCACGTGCCGCTGGCGATGTGCGGGGCGGTCGTCGCCCTCGACGAGGCGGCAACCCGTGACCTGCGCGGGCCGCGGGCAGACGCCC
This sequence comes from Nocardioidaceae bacterium, assembly GCA_013696365.1. GTDB lineage: Bacteria > Actinomycetota > Actinomycetes > Propionibacteriales > Nocardioidaceae > JACCVL01. The sequence goes on along the minus strand of JACCYS010000240.1, from coordinate 5,150 downwards.
GTGCCCACTTGTTGCTCCGTCCTTGGGTGCGACAGGCGGTCCGGGTCGATTTGTGTGATTCCGCTGACCCCACGCCCTACTGGTTGGTCTCTGCCCGGCACCCGGTGCGGGTTGCGGCGGCGGTAGCCGCGGCCCGGTCAGTGCCAGGCGAGGGCTCAAATAGGGCACGATGAGCACCTGCGGCCGGATGCACGGCCGGCAGCGGCAGCGAGGCTGCGACGATGCGAATGGACGGGAGCGGTGTGGTGGCGCGCAAGGCGAAGACAACGGCGGACGATCCGATCAAGCAGGCCGAGGCTGCCGGCGCGAGCAGGACGCACGGGCGGGGATCCAAGCAATTGTGGAAGGTCTACAGCAAGGGGGCCACGCTGCTGTCCGGTGTGCTGACCCTGCAACTGACCCGATCGTTGTGGCAATTGGCGACCCGCAAGAAGGCACCCAACGCCCCGGAGCATCCCGACTTCGACATCCGCGAGGCCCTGATGTGGGCGGTGCTGTCCGGTGTGACGGCCGAGCTGGTCAAAGTGGCCGTCAGCCGCAAGACCGCGCAGTACTGGGTGCGCTCGACCGGCAACCTGCCGCCCAACATGGAGCCGTTAAAAAAGTAGCCGGACCGGTCAGGCGGCGCAGTCGCGGCACACCGGCCCTTGCTTGCCCTGGGTGGCGAGCTGGCTGCGGTGGTGCACCAAGTAGCACGACGTGCAGGTGAACTCGTCGGTCTGCTTGGGCAGCACCTGGACGGCCAGCTCTTCGTGTGACAGGTCGGCGCCCGGCAGCTCGAAGGCCTCGGCCGCCTCGACCTCGTCCTCGTCGACTTTGCCCGAGTTTTTGTCGTGACGTCTCGACTTCAGCTGTTCGATGCTGTCTTCGCTGTTTTCTTCTTCGGTCTTGCGGGGTGCGTCGTAATCGGTGGCCATCGTTGAAGTCCGGGTTCCTCGAGTCGCTGTCGACGTGCGGGCCCATCGGCTCCGCGCGGTGGTTCTCCTCCGGGTCCACACCCCCGGAGGGCGCCGATTGTGCCTCATCTACAGCTTGGACACACGTGCTGGTCCGCGCGGCGCGATGCGACGCCCGCCACACTCGATGAAGGCTGTGTGACTGGCCGGTGCAAGCGGCTCAACACGCCACTGCCTCGCGACATTCCCACGCGGCATTCCCAGATTGCCGCGGCGTCGTTGAGTCAGAAGCCGCACCGACCGACAAGCGCCGCCAGCGGCTGAGCCAGGCCAGGGACGCTTGCCAGCACCAGCCGCTGATCGGCTGCACCCCCGTCGACCCCGAGCACGACCGCACCAGCCTCCTCGGCGACCAGCCCGCCCGCGGCGAGGTCCCACGGCTGCAGCCCCTGCTCGACGTAGGCGTCCACGCGTCCGGCCGCGACCGCACACAGATCGAGCGAGGCCGCTCCAAAACGGCGGACATCGCGCACGTGGGACAGCAAGCGGCCGACGGCCGCGGCCTGACGCAACCTGGTGTCGAGGTCATAGGAGAACCCGGTGGCGACCAGGGCCTGGTCCAGCGGCGGTGCTGTCGGCACCTGTAACCGGGTCGGCTCGGTCGCGGCAGACTCACGTCTGGTGGCTCCCAACCCACGCGCGGCACTGAACTCTTCAGCGGAGACGACGTTGATGACGCATCCCGCCAGCACGGTGGTGCCGACCCGGGCCGCCACCGACACCGCGTAAGCAGGCAGGCCGTACATGAAGTTGACAGTGCCGTCGATCGGGTCCACTACCCAGACGACCCCACTGCCGCCGGGCTCGTCCCCACCTTCCTCGCCGACAAAGCCATCCTCGGGTCGCAACTCGTGCAACCGGTCGCGGAGCAACTGCTGCACCGCGGTGTCGAAGGCGGTGACGGGATCAGTCGGGCTGGACTTGGTGGCACTGACCGGGATCCGTCCGGCTGGCCGTGCGCTCCGCAACCAGTCGGCCGCCTCGCGGGCGACGCTCACAGCCACTGCGCGCAAAGACTCAGGCTCGACCGTCACGGTGCCAACCTAACCGTCACGGGGTCAATGTAGAGGTCGCCGGTGGATGCGTCGGCACCTCCGTTTCGGTTCCGCAGAGCGCCGGGCGTTCGGCGCGAGGGTTGGCGCAGCACCCTGCCGGGCACACATCCCACGATGGGCCTAGTCGGCCGAGAGCGGCTCGGGGGGGTGGTGGCACCTGTTGACCGCTCGTCTCGTCGTTGGCCCGCTCGACAGCAGCGCGCTCAAGCAGCAAATCCCGGACCAGTCGCACGAACCGCGGGTCGGTGCCCGGCGTGGGCACCCGGGCGAAACCCAGGCCCAACTCGGCCGCGCTGGCCGCCGCCTCGGTGTCCAGGTCGTAGACGACCTCCATGTGATCAGACACGAATCCGATCGGCACCACGACGACGGCGCTGGCCCGAACCTGCCCGGTCGGCTCACCAACCAGCGTTGCCAGGTGGTCGCTGATGTCCGGCTCCAGCCAGGGCACGTGGGGTGGGCCGGAGCGCGAGCAGTAGACCAATTCGTGCGCATACCGTTGGCCAGCCTCAGCCTCGACACCATCGCTGACCAGACGCGCCACCTCCTGATGTTGCCGCACATAGGCGCCCGCCTCGGTGTCCGCTGACCTGCCGCTGGCCTCGTTCATCGTGACCGGGATCGAATGGGTGACGAACACCAGCCGCACCTCGTCGACACCGTGATGCCCTGCTGCGGCCAGGCGCTGCAACGCGTCGACGGCGCCGGCCACGAAGGGCTCGACGAAACCGGGATGGTTGTAGTAGTGCCGCAGCTTGTCCAAGTGCGGCACCGGTGGCTGCGCCGCTTGCGCTTCGGCGACAGCGTCAAAGAGGTTCTCCCGGTACTGCCGGCAACCCGAGTACGACGAGTAGGCACTGGTCACGAAGCATGCCACTCGACGTACCCCGGCCCGCTGCATCTCGCCGACGGTGTCGCTCAGGTAGGGATCCCAGTTACGGTTTCCCCAGTAGACCGGAACGTCCAGGTCGTGAGCCTTCAGGTCGGCCTCGACAGCACTTCTGAACGCTCGGCACTGGTCGTTGATGGGGCTGCGGCCACCGAACCCGTGGTAGTGCGAGCCGACCTCCACCAGCCGCTCGCGCGGGATGCCCCGGCCGCGGGTGACGTTCTCCAGGAACGGCAGCACGTCGGCCGGCCCTTCGGGACCCCCGAACGACACCAGGAGCACCGCGTCGTACGGGTCGGGATTCATCGGCTGACTCATCGGCGGGTGGCAGTCCCTTCGGCGACAGCCGCGTCGGTCGCGGCCTCTAGGCTGTGCAGGCTTTGTCTATTGTCGATCCCCCGGACGATCCTCGTGCTCCAGCCCTACCGCCGCATCCTGGCCATTCCCGGGGCGCTGTCGTTCAGCGCCGCGGGGCTGCTGGCACGCATGCCCATGTCGATGACCGGGCTGGGCATCGTGCTGCTGATCAGCGACCGCACCGGCTCGTACGGCAAGGCCGGGGTGTTGTCCGGCATCACGGTGCTGGCCGCGGCCGCGGCCAATCCGCTGCTGGCGCGGCTCATCGACCGCCGCGGTCAGACTCGCGTGCTTCCTGTCGCCGGTGCGGTCGCCGCGCTGGGGCTGAGCGTGCTCATCTGGTCGGTCGAGGCTGGCTGGCCCGTCGGATGGACCTGGCTGGCCGCAGCCGTCGGCGGGGCCTGCTTCCCGCCGTACGGCTCGGCGGTGCGAGCCCGCTGGGCGGCCGCGGTCACCGAGCGTGGGCAGTTGACGACTGCGTTCGCACTGGAGGGGTCGGCCGACGAGGCGGTGTTCGTCGTCGGCCCGGTGATCGTGACCTTTGCGGCGACCAGCCTGCATCCGGCCGCCGGCCTGGCGGTCGCCATCTGCTGTGGCCTCACCGGCGGGCTGGCTCTGGCCGCACAACGGGGCACCGCACCCGCGTTCCTATCGGTGCGCGGTTCGGCGGCGCAGCGTCCTGGACTGCTGTGGAGTCGGCTGCTGCCGCTGTGCGTGGTGGCCGCCGGGCTTGGCTGCCTGTTCGGGTCGGTGGAGGTCGTCACGGTGGCCTTCGCCGACGACAACGGGGATCGCTCGCTGGCGGGGTGGTTGCTGGGGGTGTGGGCCACCGGCAGCATGCTTGCCGGTCTGCTGCTCGGTACCCTGCCCGGTCCTGGCCGGCCGCTGCTGCGCTTGCGTGTCGGCGCCGCGCTGTTGGCGGTGACCGTCGCGCTGGCGGGGCTCGCGCCGAGCCCGGTGGTGCTCGGTGGGTTGCTGCTGTTGTCGGGGATCACGATCGCGCCGACGCTCATCTCGGCAACAACCCTGGCCGCCCACTACAGCCCGGCCACGAGGCTGACTGAGGGCATCACCTGGGTCACCACAGGGCTCACTGCCGGGGTGGCGCCCGGTGCTGCGCTCGCCGGGGTGGTCGTCGATGCGTGGGGAGCATCAGCAGGATTCGTGGTCCCGGTGGCCGGCGGGCTGCTGGCCGCCACTTCAGCGTGGATGATCCGGGCCCGTACGGCGAGTCCGGTTGGCCCGGGGGCGCTCGAGGACGAAACTGTCGACAAGTCGTCCGCGCCCGCCAGTGCGGACCTTTGGAGGCGAACAGATGCGTGACCTCGAGCTTGTCGGGCTGAGCGGGGACGCTGAGCACGTTCTACTCCGCGACGAGCATGAGAATTTTCGTATCAGGATCGATGACCGACTCCGCGCCGCACTTCGCGGCGACCGTGTGCGACTCGGACAGGTGGAGAACAACATGGACAGTGTGTTGCGGCCGCGTGACATCCAGGCCCGGATCAGGTCGGGCGAGTCACCCGAGGCGGTCGCAGCGGTCGCCCAGGTGTCCCTCGACCGGATTATGGGGTACGCCCTGCCGGTGTTGGCTGAGCGCGAGCACGTGTGCCGGCAAGCACGCCAGTCCGGGCTGCGACGCAAGCATGCCTCCGGACCAGGTCGACTGCTGGGCACCGCCGTGGACGACCATCTGCGCAACAATGGCTGGGATCCGGAGGCGGCCAACTGGGACTCCTGGCGCCGCGACGACGGTCGCTGGTCGGTGACGGTGGCGGCTTCGAGCAATGGCACGCCCGCAACCTTCCTCTTCGACGCGCCAGGTCGCTACGTCGTCGCGCATGATGACGCCGCTCGGCGGTTGGTGGGTGACGAACCGCCGCTGTCGGTCGA
>JACCYS010000204.1 GCA_013696365.1 Nocardioidaceae bacterium | reverse complement strand
GACATCCTCGAGCACGTTCGGACGCAGCTCGCCCGCTACAAGGTGCCCGACTCCGTCGAGTTCGTGGATGAGCTGCCCAAGACCTCGACCGGCAAGGTGCAGAAGTTCGCGTTGCGCGAGCAGGAATCATGACCTCGATCGGTAGCAAAGGCGATGCCACTGGCCGACAGGCCGGCGCTACTGCTCGGGCGCGTTAGCCGTCTATACAGCTGAGGGTGCCGGTCGTCCAACAAGTACGCCTGGGACGCGAGGGCCTTCTGTCGAGACGCCAGGAGGTCGATGTCGGCTGACACCTCGGTCGCCTGGAGCGTCTCGGCGAGAACCCAACCGTCCGCGCCGACGATGGCTGTTCCCGAGGTCCACGTCTGTCCGCGCTCGGTGCCGGTCCGGTCGCAACAGGCAACCGCCAGGTGATCCGTCCTGGCGGTGGCCATCGCGAGACCGGCGGCGGTGGCGAGAGGAACGGTCGCTACGTCTGATCGAACGGCTGAGCACGTCGACGCCGTGAGCGGTGAGCTGCGACCTTGTGCCGGTTTAAGCATGCGGGGGAGCAGAAGCGTCACCGTCCGGCCGCGGACACGTCGGCGTAGACGTCGGCGCACCGGTCGGCGGCGCACAGCCCGAGCCGTTGTTGGCCGTACCGGCACTGGAAGTCCAAGCAGCGCGAGCGCAGAGCCCGCGGTCAACGCTTGCAAATGCGGGTCATGCCGACCGTGCGTGCCGCCGGCGGTCCAGACGATCTCACCGGCGCCGAGGTGCGGCCACGGGCGAGTGCGTAGCAGGATCGCGTTGAGGGCCCGGGCGAAGTCCTCACCACCCCGGTGCGCGGCTGCGAACACCGCATGGAGCTCGTCGGCCAGCTGCAACAGCTGCTCGCGGTCTACGTGCAAGTGCAGGTTGCCAGCAGGAGCAGGCAGCGCAAGGTCGGGGAGGGGCAACGCCTCTTCCCCGGCCACTGCCCGGGGGACTGCGGCGTACTCGTTCACCAGTCCGACGAGCCAACTCACCGCCCACCTGCGGCGCCACCAGTGCCATGCAACGACTGTGACCACACCGGAGGCTTCTTCACCTTACGCGGCACTGTGCTCTTCGAGCTGCGCGAGTACGCCCACGGCGTCTTCCCCGCGGTGCTCGACGAGGTGCACCTGTCGGACCGCGCGGGTGCGGTCGGCGGAGAACTGCGCCAAGCGTGGTCGACCCCACGATCGTCGCGCAGCTGCTCGGGCGGCGTCGTCGGGCCGACCCGATCGAGTGGTTAACTCCCCGTGAGCGAGAGGTCCTCGGCCTCGTCGCGGAGGGCTTCAGCAACAAGGCGATCGCTGCCCACCTCGTCGTCACCGAGCGGACGGTGGAGGCCCACATCACCCAGACCTTCACCAAGCTCGGCCTCACCGACGACCCGGCGTCGCATCGCCGAGTGCTCGCCGTCCTGGCCTTCCTCCGCGCGCAGCCCAACAGCCGAGCGTGATCATCGGGGCGCATTCTCCACACGACCGCAAGACCCTCTAGCGTCGCACCCGTCCCAGGCGATGGGCATGTCGCCCATGCAGAGATCGCTCCACCACGGCGAGGCGCCGCTAACCCGAATGGCTGTTGAGCCGAAACACTGCCGGCTCCTTCCCTCATCGCCGCCGGGCTCGCAAGACGGAGTCGTGCACCTGCAGCGGCTCACCGGTCTGCGGATGCGGGGCCTGGCGCAGGCGGGGTTCGCACACCTCGACCTCCCACTCGTCGTCGAGCGCGGGCAGCAGGTCCTCGGGCGTGAACAGGTGGCTGAAGTGACCGTGCCGCAGGCCGGTCGCCATGTCGCGGGGGTGGTGACCGACGACCAGCAGCGTGCCGCCGGGCGCCACGGCTGCAGCAAGCCGCCGGACTACGTCGACCATGCCGTCGTCCGGCTGATGCATGAATTGCGAGCTCACCAAGTCCCATCGCTCGTCGCCTGGGTCAAAGGTGCGGACGTCGACCTCGCGCACCTCAACCCGGTCGCCCACGCCCACTTCCTCGGCGTGAGGCGGCGGTGCGGGTCAGCGCCGCGTCGGCGAAATCGACGCCGGTCACCCGCCAGCCTTGCTGGGCCAGCCAGACCGAGTCGCCACCCTCGCCACAGCCGACGTCGAGCGCCCGACCGGGCGGCAGATCGGCCGCCTCCGCGACGAGCTGCGGGTTGACCCGGCCACTCCAAACGTGGCCGTCGCCGCCGTACCGCTCCTCCCAGGCCGGCGGCTCGAACATCGCGCCGCGCTGCACGGCGACCGCCGCGTCGGCGTCGGCGGCGGCCAGGTCGGCATTGATCACGGCGCCGACCCGCATCCCGTGGGCAGCGGAGGCGACCACGGTGGCGCTGATGTCGGTGGCGTTGCCGGCCGCGTACACGCCGGGCACTGAGGTCGCACCCGTCGGCTCAACGGGGATCACCGTGCCGAGCACCTGGCCGCCCATCTCGAAGGGTTGCGGAGTCACACCGATCGGCGCCAGGAAGTCGGCGCGCACATGTGGCGTCGAGGCGACGACGACGGCGTCGCGCTCCAGCACTCGGCCGTCGGCCAGGAGCAGGCCGACCAACCGGTCGTCTTTGACCACGAGCTGCTGCGGTGTGCCGTGCTCGACGCGCACACCGAGCGCGGCGAACCGCTCCAAATCGGCGTCGGCGAGCTCGACGGAGTCCGCCACCACCGCCACGATGTCCTCGCTGAGCTGGCGGAACAGCAGCACCTGGTGGGCCGACAGCGGTGACGTGGCCAGGACGGCGATGGCGTGGTCGCGCACCTCCCAGCCGTGGCAGTAGGGGCAGTGCAGCACGTCGCGGCCCCACCGATCCGCGAGCCCGGGTACGTCTGGCAGCTCGTCGACCACGCCCGAGGCCGCCAGCACTCGGCGAGCCTGCACGCTGTGGTCAGGTGCGAGGGTGACATCGAAGCCGGGCGCGTCACCTCCGGATCGGGTCACGGCCAGCACGCGGTCGTCCACCACCTCGACGCCGTACTGCTCGACCTCGGCGCGGCCGATCCGCAGCAGCTCGGCTGGCGATGTGTTCTCGCGGCCGAGGTAGTTGTGCATGTGCCCGGCCGGTGCGTTGCGCGGCTCGCCGCCGTCCACGACCAGCACTCGTCGTCGGGACCGGCCCAGCGCCATCGCCCCGCTCAGCCCGGCGGCACCGCCGCCGACCACCACCACGTCATAGGAATCGCTCATGGGCAGAGCCTGCGGCGTTCCGGCGTTATCGACAAACAGTCTTGCTGATATGGCAAACTATGAGGGATGAGCGAGCTCGATGAGGTGCTGCGCGGCCTCGGCCCTCGGTTGCGCCAGCTGCGGCTGGAGCGAGAGGCGACCCTCACCGATCTGGCGGCGGAGACCGGCATCTCGGTGAGCACGCTGTCGCGGCTGGAGTCTGGTCAGCGCAAACCGACACTCGAACTGCTGCTTCCGCTCGCCCGGGCGCACCGAGTCGCGCTCGACGAGCTGGTGGACGCCCCCGAGACCGGCGACCCGAGGGTGCGGGCCAAGCCGGTCACCCGGCACGGCCGCACATTCCTGCCGCTCACCCGGCGACCGGGTGGGCTGCAGGCCTTCAAGCTTGTGCTGCCGGTCGAGGACGTGGCCGAGCCCGACCTGCGCACCCACGAGGGGTACGAGTGGGTCTACATGCTGTCGGGCCGCCTGCGGCTGGTGCTCGGCACCCGCGACCTGCTGATCGGGCCGGGCGAGGCGGTCGAATTCGACACCCGCACCCCGCACTGGCTCGCCAACCCCGGCCCGACACCTGCGGAGGCGCTGGCGATCTTCGGTCCCCAAGGCGAACGGATGCACGTGCGGGCGTGAGACGTTTCACCCGCGTGCTGGGTGGGGAGCGCGGTCTTAGTTCACCGCGCTGCGCATCCCTTCCAGCCCGTCGAGGAGGTCCAGGCCGACCTCGAACTCGTTCGCGTACTTATATCCGGGCGGTCGCCCCCCGCGCTGTGGGCGAGAGCCGAGAGCGTCTGGCAGCCGACGATGGCCGGCGCCTCGTGGACCAGGTCGTCCTTTCCAGCGCGGCCACCATGGACAGGGCGAAGTCGACGCGGCGGGTCCGGTTGCTCTCGAGAAAGCCGACGTTGCGCTCTCGATCACGTTCTACGTCTTGCTGGCGCCGGTCAGCCGCCCGTACTCGCTGCTGGCCGCACCTTACGGCTGATCTACTCCGCGATGCTCGCTGCCGTCCTGGTCAACCTGTATGACGCGTACCGGTTGCTCGCCATCCCGCAGGGGGGCGCGGGTCTGGACAGCGGCCAGCGGGCATCGGCGGCGCTGTCCGCGGTGGATACCTTCGACGCCGGCTTCCTGCTCGCCCTGGTGTTCTTCGGCGTCCATCAGGTGGTGCTCGGGCTGCTGCTGTGCCGGTCCGGGTACGTCCCGCGAGCCGTCGGCGTCCTGCTGGTGGTCGCCGGCGTCGGCTATGTCGTCGACAGTCTGGCCAGCCTGCTGGTGGCGGGGCACGGCGGTCTGGTCTTCGCGATCCTCGTCACGCCCGCCGTGGTCGACGAACTTCCGCCAGGTCAACCACAACGTCGGAAGATTGGTCCGCCCGGCGGGGCGGGGCGGTCCGGTTCGGTAGGCACCGTGCGCAGCGCCGAGGCGGTGCCCGGGTGCACCCAGTACGGCCGCCCGCGAGCCCCGTCCCCGGCGGCCCGTCCCATTTGTCCCATCGGTCACATGGTTGTAGTTCAGCCGTCTGGCTTGGCGCGCCACTGAGGCTCTTGTGACGCTCGGTACGCAAGTGACTCCGACCCGTGAGGACCCCCCATGCCCCCCAGCACGGTCTCGTTGCCGCGCCGTCGTGTCCTGACCGGGGCCGTGGCTGCCGCCGCCGGCCTCGCCGGCGGCAGTCTCGTCAGCCCTCCCGCAGCCCTCGGCAAGGCTCGGGCGCTCGCCCAGGCGCCGTTCACCAGCCCCGCAGCCGGACCCGCCGAGGGAGGGGTCGCCCCAGCGGTCAAGCAGATCGCCCTCGCCGGGGTCGACCCCGACGCCGCGCAGCGGCTTGCGGCCCGCGACCTCGAGGGTGTCGGTGTGCTCTCCCCGGTGGTGCCGTCGCCGGGGTACGCCGCTGTCGGCGTCACCTGGGCGCCCGGCAGCACGGTGGACGGGCGTCAGTTCTTCGTCCGCACCCAGACCGCCAGCGCTTGGTCTGACTGGCAGCCGATGCACGTCGACCCCGAGCACGGCCCGTCCAGCGGCAGCCTCGACGCCCAAACGGCCATGCCTGGCACCGACCCGGTCATCGTGGGCGATGTCGACGCCGTGCAGGTGAAGGTGACCGGAACAGACCAGCGGGTGCCTGCCGCACTGACACTGTCGGTGATCGACCCGGGTGAGGCCAGCGCGACGCAGCGGTTGGCGGAGGTCAGTGAGCCGGACTACGACAGTGCCGAGGACAGACATTCAACCTCACCGCGACCACGCATTCGCTCCCGCAAGCAGTGGGGGGCCAACGAGAGCATGCGTGACGGGTTCGCCGGCTATGGCAAGATTCGCGTCGGTTACGTCCACCACACGGTCAACACCAACGGCTACTCCCGCCGCGACGTCCCCGCCATCATCCGTGGCATCTACGCCTACCACACCCAGTCACAGGGGTGGAGCGACATCGGCTACAACTTCTTGGTCGACCGATTCGGTCGGATCTGGGAGGGCCGCTGGGGTGGTATCGGCCGCCCGGTCATTGGTGCGCACACCTACGGGTACAACGAGAAGAGCTTCGCGATGGCCGCGATCGGCAACTTCCAAACGGTGCGCCCGCGGCACGCGATGCTGCGGTCGTATGCGCGGGTGTTCTCATGGAAGCTCGGCCGCAATCACATCAACGCCCGCGGCAGGACGACGATCGACGGTCGACGAATGCGCACCCTCAGCGGGCACCGCGATGCGGGCTCCACCTCCTGCCCGGGCGGGTATCTCTATGCGCGTCTTGGGCGCATCCGCAGACGTGCACGCAAGCTGCAGTTGCGGTCGTAGGGTTGCCGCTCGCTGCTCGACCGGCACGCATCTCGCAGTCGCCGAAGACGACCGGACAGCTCAGCCGGTCGCCCCAACCCCGCGGAAGGTCCGCCGGTAATGCTGCGGCGACGTGCCGCGGGTCTGGGCAAAGTGGTGTCGCAGCACCGCCGCGGTGCCGAAACCGGCCCGCCGGGCGACCAGCTCGACGGGGCTGTCGCCCGACTCGAGCAGCCACTACGACGACCCCGGGCCTTCCGCGCTCACTGACCTCCGAAGAAGAACCCATGGCTACCGTGCTGCTCGTCCTCGCCCCGATCGCTTACCTGGCCACGCTCGGTCGGCTGGCCATCCCACGCCACGACCGGCTGCCGCTGCGAGCCTGGACGTTGCGCGACCTCGTCGCCAACGTCGTACCGCGGTGCTCGTTCGATGCACGAGCTCGACGCTCCCCGCCGGCGGATCTTCGAGACCCAGCTGGACGCGCTCACGCGCTCGACCGGCAGGTCGCCGGCACCGGTCGCCACTCAGTTCCGTACGCACCCGGACCGGAGCCGGGCAGGTGCCGCGGGCACCGACTGACGTGCACGGGCGGCTGGCCGGCCTCAGCGCGGGGTCACCGTGAGCTGCAGTCGGGCGTCGGTACCGAGCAGGTCGTGCGCACCGGTCGGCAGGGCGACCGAGCCCAGCCAGTGGTCCGCCCGGTCGGGGTCCTGGTCGGGCAGCGGCGCGGAGCCGGTCGGCTTCCAGTCGCGGACCGCGCCCGGCAGGGCGGAGTTCCACACCGCCCAGGCCCGCGGTATCGCGCCGTCGACCGCCGGTGCGATGTCCACGACGAGGACGTCCTGCCAGTCCTCGATCTGCTCCAGATGGTCACCGAACACCAGCCCGTGGTTGGTCTGGCGCAGCGAGATCAGCCGCAGCTTGAGGGCGTGCCGCAGCGTCGGGGTCGGCCGCTTGGTGTCCGGGTCCAGCGGACGACCGGCGTCGCTGGACAGGAACGTCGTCAGCAGCGGCACCGGGGTGTCCGGGGTGTCGCGCACCCGGCGCCTCTCGATCTGCACCGGGCAGTGGTGCGCGGTCGTCTGCTCGTGGACGAGCACCGGCAGCCCGCGGATCGCCAGCGAGGTCTCGAGTTGCCAGATCGTGTCGTCCCCCTCCTGCCCGGTGACGTCGAGGTCGACCAGGTCCACCCGCACCTGCAGGTTGCCGAACAGGAAGCGGCGGAGGTTCTGGTAGCCCTCCTCGGAGTTCACCAGCCCGTACCGGCCGCTATGGCTGCGGTGCACGAAGGCCCGGTGCGCATCCGCGACGAGGGCGTTGTCGATCTGCACCAGACCGTCGCTGCGGCTGCCGACCACGCGTGACGACAGGCCCATCGCTGCGCCGTAGTCGCCCGGGTTGGTGCCGACCAGGCAGAAGACCCGGTCGGTGGGGAAGCCGTCGGCGGGCATGACGTTCGCCTCGAAACCGTCGCGAGAGGGGGCGTCGAGCCGCCGTGGCGTGAGGTACTCGTGCATGCGCCTGGGCCCGAAGATGTCCGCACCACCGAAACCGGTCAGGTCGCGCAGCCGCTCGAACAGGCCGTGCCCGACGGCGAACTCGATCCCGCCGTGCGGGGTGCCGAAGGTGAACAGCCGCTCGACGTAACGAGTGGCGGCGTCCGCGGCACCACCGGCATCTGGATCGTCGGGGATGGTGCGCTGGATCATCGAGCGGCAGATCAGCCCGCCCATCGAGTGCGCCACCAGGTGCACCCGCGCGGCGCCGGTCTTGGCCAGCACCAGCTTGACCAGCGCGAACAGGTCGTCGGCAGCCTTCTCCAGCGCGAACTCCTGCGGCTGGGCGCCGAACGTCGACGCTGCCACGTCGTAGAACCGGTGCACCCAGACGCTGGCTGGGTCGACCGTTCCGTCGTCCTGCAGCTCGAGGAACTCCCGCTGCCCACCGTGCACGAACAGGTGGTAGCCCTCGTCGGTCATCAACCGCAGCAGCGGGCTCTCGAACTGATGGAACCGCGGCTCGCCGCCACCGTCGACCCGCACGTGCACCGCGCCCTCGTTGAACCCGTAGAACGGGTCGTCCACCACGGTGTCCACGCCCGAGCCGGCGAAGCCCCGTACGTAGATGATCGGCAGTCTGGCTGCAGGGCTCTCGACCATGCGGATCCTCCCAGGGACGCTCGCGTCTGCCGGTCATCGTCCCAGGGGAAGCCCGGTCGCCACCAGTACCCGAGGTCGGCTCACCACGGGCACGAACGTCGCACATCTCACGCGCCGGCCATCGCGTCCACTCGTGCCGCCGACCTGGCGGAGGGCGCGGGTCAGGTCGCCAGCGACAGGTCCAGCGTGCGTGCGAGCGGTACGCCGGGGCGGTAGGCCAGGTGCCGGTAGGACGGCGCCTCCAGCACGGCCAGGTCGGCCCGGGCGCCGACGCCGAGCCAGCCGACGTCGGTACGCCGCAGCGCCGCAGCCCCGCCCCCGGTGGCCGACCACACCGCCTCCGCTGGCGTCATCGCCATCTCGCGCACCGCCAGCGCCACGCAGAACGGCATCGATGAGGTGAAGCAACTGCCCGGGTTGCAGTCGGTGGCCAGCGCCACCGTGACGCCGGCGTCCAGCAGCCGGCGGGCGTCGGGGTAGGGCGAGCGGGTGGAGAACTCCACCCCCGGCAGCAGCGTCGCCACCGTGCTGCCGCCCGCGAGTGCGTCCACGTCGGCATCGACCAGGTGGGTGCAGTGGTCCACGCTGGCAGCGCCGAGCTCGACTGCCAGCCGCACCCCCGGCCCCTCGGCCAGCTGGTTGCCGTGCACCCGCAGCCCCAGCCCGGCGGCGCGACCGGCCGCCAGCACAGCCCGGCTCTGCTCGTCGTCGAAGGCGTGCGCAGACGCCGGCTCGCAGAACACGTCGACCCAGCGGGCGTGCGGGGCGCAGGCCGCCAACATCGGCCCGCAGACAAGCTCGACGTAGTCGTCGGTGCGCCCGGCGTACTCCGGCGGCACCACATGCGCGCCGAGAAACGTCGTCTCGACGGTGACCTCTTGCGCCAGCCGCAGCGCGCGGGCCTCGTCGTCGACGCTCAAACCGTAACCGCTCTTGACCTCCACGGTGGTGGTGCCTTGGGCGCGCATCTCGGCAACCAGGGCGCCTAGCCGAGCCCGCAGCTCCTCGTCGGTGGCAGACCTCGTGGCGCCCACCGTCGAGGCGATGCCACCGCCGTCGTAGGCCTGCCCGGACATCCGCGCCTCGAACTCGACCGCCCGGTCGCCGCCGAACACCAGGTGTGCGTGGCTGTCGACGAATCCGGGCAGCACCGCCCGGCCGCCGACGTCGAGCCGGCGATCAGCCGCGGGTGCGGCCGACGCCGGGCCCACCCAGGTCACCGCGCCGTCTGCCACCACCACTGCGGCGTCGGGAACCAACCCGAGCGGACCCGCACCGAGCCTGGGGTTGTTGGTGACCAGCTCGGCGATGCCGGTGACCAGTGTGCTCATCGCCGGCCCCACAGTGGCTCGATCGCCTCGACCAACATCTGGCCGACGTTACCCAGCAGGTGCTGGCTGTCTGCGACCACGACCCGGCCGTCCACGATGACGGTGTGCACATCGGCCGCACTGGCCGCCAGCACCGCTTGTGCGGGTGCCGAGCCTGCCATGCGTGGGCTGTCCAGCCGTACGGACACCAGATCGGCGCGTTGACCTGCGGCGATCTGCCCGGCGTCGCCCCAGCCGAGTGACCGGTGCCCCTGGGCGGTGAGCATGTCGACCAGCTCGGCGGGAGCGAAACGGCCGCGCACCCCAGAGGCCAGCCGTTCGTAGGACTCAACAGCCCTGGCCTCACTCAGCGGATCGGTGTGCGCATGTTGGTCGGTGCCGACGCACAGCGGCGAGCCCGCGTCGGCCAGTGCGCGGAACGGTCCGATGCCGTCGGCGAGATCGGCCTCGGTGCTGGGGCAGGCGCAGATTGCCGTCGCGGAGCCACTGAGCAGGTCGATGTCGTGGTCGCTCAGGTGGGTTGCGTGCACCGCGGTCGTGCCCGGCCCCAGCACCCCGCGGTCAGCCAGCAGCGCGGTCGGGCTGAGCCCGTAGAACGACTGGCAGGCGGCGTTCTCGGCCGGTTGCTCCGACAGGTGCACGTGCAGCGGACCGTCACCAGCCGCCTCGGCCACCGCCGAAAGATGGTCGGCGTGGACGGCGCGGACCGAGTGCACCGCGGCGCCCAGCCGCACCCCCGCGCGCAGCGGCAGCGCCTGGGCTCGAGCTGCCCAGGAGTCGGCGTCGGCGTCGGCGAAGCGCACCTGCACCGGGTCGAGGGGTTGGTGGCCGTCCGCGGCCAACCCGCCGCTCAGGTAACACGCGTCCAGCAGGGTCAACCGGACGCCAGCATCACCGGCCGCCTGCACCAGCGCCGCCGACATCGCGTTGGGATCGTCGTACGGGCGCCCGCCCGGGCCGTGGTGCAGGTAGTGGAACTCCCCGACGCAGGTCACCCCCGCGAGCGCCATCTCCGCGTACGCGGCCCGCGCCAGCGCCAGGTAGGAGTCGGGGTCCAGCCGGTCCGCGATCGCATACATCGCCTCGCGCCACGTCCAGAAGGTGCCGCCGTGATCGTGGGTGCGCCCACGCAGCGCCCGGTGGAAGGCGTGCGAGTGCGCATTGGCGAAGCCGGGCAGCACCAGCCCGGGCAGCCGGTGGTCGCCGTCGACCGGTTCGGCGCCGGGCTGCACCTCGGTGATGCGCCCGCCGTCCACTGTCACCCGCACGCCCGCCACCGGGGCGTCGTCGAGCCAGGCGTACTCGCACCAGTAGACGGTCACGCCAGCTCCTCGACGACCCGTGCCAGCGCGGCCACCCCGGCCAGACAGTCGTCGGTCTCGGCGTGCTCGGCGGGGGAGTGTGAGACCCCGGTGGGGTTACGGACGAACAACATCGCGGTGGGGATGCCCGCCGCGGACAGAATGCCGGCATCGTGACCGGCGCCGGTCGCCAGCACCGGCGCCGCGGTGCCGCCGGGTCCTGCCAGCAGCGTCGCCAGCCGGTCCCGCAGTGGCTCGTCGAAGTGCATTGGCGGTGACCAGGACTCCTCCGCCGGGGTCACTCCGGCCGCGGTGCCGACGTCTGCGACCACCGCGCGTACGTCATCGGGCACCGGTCCGCGGGCGTCCAGCCACGCCGTCACCGCCGACGGGATCGCGTTGACGCCGCCCGGCTCGACCCGCAGCTTGCCGATCGTGGCGACCGCGTCGTGCCGCTCGGCGGCCGAACGGGCGGTCTGCACGGCGGTGGCCAGGGCGAGCATCGGGTCATCGCGGTCGACCAGCCGGGTGGTGCCGGCGTGGTCGGCACGCCCGCACAGGTCGAGCCGCCACCGCCCGTGCGGCCAGATCGAGCTGGCCACCCCCACCGCCGCACCGGCCCCGTCGTGCGCGGCGACCAATCCCCGGCCCTGCTCGACGTGCAGCTCGACGAACGTGCCCACCCGGCGCAGCGCCTCGTCGTCCGGGCCCAGCTGGCCGGGGTCGTACCCGGCGGTCCGCATTGCCTCGGCCATGGAGATGCCGTCGGCGTCGGTGAGCGCGCGTGCCCGGTCGGCGTCGAGGTCGCCGGTGAGGATCCGCGAGCCGCCGCAGGCGATGCCGAAGCGGGCCCCCTCCTCGTCGCCGAAGCAGGCCACCCCCACCGGCCGCCGCGGCTCGAAGCCGGCGGCCCGCAACGCATCCAGTGCGGCGAAGGCCGAGACGACGCCGAGCGGTCCGTCGTACGCCCCGCCGTCGGGGACAGAGTCAAGGTGGCTGCCGAGCACCAGACCCGGCCGACCGTCGGTTACCGCAGCGTCCGGGTCACCCCACCAGGCCCACAGGTTGCCGGCGCGGTCGGTCACCACGTCCAGGCCGCGTTGCCGGGCGGCCGCGACGAACCACTCCCGCAGCGCGGCGTCCACGCCGGTCCAGGCGAACCGCCGGTAACCGCCGGTGGACGGCTCGCGTCCGACATCGGCCAACTCGGCCCACAGCTGCTCGAAACCGGTCACTGCGAGGCGCCCTCGGCCATCGGCACCCGTACACCGCGCTCGGTGGCCACCTGCTCGGCCCGCTCGTACCCGGCGTCCACATGCCGGATGACGCCGGTGGCGGGGTCGTTGCGCAGCACCCGGGCCAGCTTCTGCGCCGCCAGCTCGGTGCCGTCGGCGACGCTGACCTGCCCGGCGTGGATGCTGCGGCCGATGCCAACACCCCCGCCGTGGTGGATCGACACCCACGAGGCGCCGGAGGCGGTGTTGACCAGGGCGTTCAGCAGCGGCCAGTCCGCGATCGCGTCGGAACCGTCGGCCATCGCCTCGGTCTCGCGGTACGGCGACGCCACCGACCCACAGTCGAGGTGGTCGCGGCCGATCACGATCGGCGCGCTGATCTCGCCTGAGGCCACCAGCTCGTTGAACCGCAACCCGGCCACGTCCCGCTCGCCGTGCCCGAGCCAGCAGATGCGGGCGGGCAAACCCTGGAAGGCGACCTTGTCCTGCGCGGCGCGGATCCACCGCTGCAGATGGTCGTTGTCGGGAAACAGGTCGAGCACCGCCCGGTCGGTGGCGGCGATGTCTGCCGGATCGCCGGACAGCGCCGCCCAGCGGAACGGTCCCTTGCCCTCGCAGAACAGTGGCCGGATGTAGGCGGGGACGAACCCGGGAAAGTCGAACGCCCGGCCGAAGCCGCCCTGTCGTGCCTCGTCGCGGATCGAGTTGCCGTAGTCGAAGACCTCCGCACCCGCGTCCAGGAAGCCGACCATCGCCTCCACGTGCCGGGCCATCGACGCCTGGGCCCGCTCGGTGAACTCCTCGGGCTTGGCCGTGGCAAGCTCGTGCCAGTCGTCGACGTCGACACCCTCAGGCAGGTACGACAGCGGGTCGTGTGCGGAGGTCTGGTCAGTGACGATGTCGATGGCGGCCCCCCGGCGCAGCAGCTCGGGGAACACGGTGGCGGCGTTGCCGACCAGGCCGACGCTGAGTGGCCGACGGTCTCTTCGTGCCCGCTCGCAGCGTGCGACGGCGGCGTCGAGGTCGGGGGCGAGCTCGTCGAGGTAGCGGTGGTCGACGCGGCGCTGCAGCCGGGCGCCGTCGACATCGACGACCAGGCAGACGCCACCGTTCAGGGTGACCGCCAGCGGCTGCGCGCCGCCCATTCCGCCGCACCCGCCGGTCAGCGTCAGCGTGCCCGCCAGGCTGCCACCGAACTTCTTGGCTGCCACGGCGGCGAACGTCTCGTACGTGCCCTGCAGGATGCCCTGGGTGCCGATGTAGATCCACGAGCCGGCGGTCATCTGGCCGTACATGGTGAGGCCGAGTTGCTCGAGGCGGCGGAACTCCGGCCAGGTCGCCCAGTCGCCGACCAGGTTGGAGTTGGCGATCAGCACTCGTGGCGCCCACTCGTGGGTCTGCATCACCCCGACCGGGCGTCCGGACTGCACCAGCATCGTCTCGTCGTCGCGCAGGGTCGTCAGGGTCCGGACCATTGCGTCGAAGCTGGCCCAGTCGCGGGCCGCCCGGCCGGTGCCGCCGTAGACGACGAGGTCGTCGGGACGCTCGGCCACCTCGGGGTCGAGGTTGTTCTGCAGCATCCGCAGCGGCGCTTCGGTCTGCCAGCTGCGGGCCGTCAGATCGGTTCCGCGGGGGGCGCGGACGGGTCGGGCTCCGTGCATGGTGGGGGTCCTTTCGGCTCAGCGAAGCAGCGGGTCGGGGGCGGTGGCGATGCTGCCGTCGGCGACCAGGCCGACGACCGTCTCAATCTCGGGGGCCAGGTGCCGGTCGGTGCCGGGTCCGGCGACCCCGGCGGTGCGGATCGCGTCCCGGACGGCGCCGGTGCCGGCGGCCGGCTGCAGCGGCGCCCGCAGGTCGATGGCGCGGGCAGCGGTCAGCACCTCGATCGCAAGCACCCGGGTCAACCCGTCGACGGCGCGGCGCAGCTTGCGGGCCGCAGCCCATCCCATCGAGACATGGTCTTCCTGCATGGCGGACGACGGGATCGAGTCGACACTGGCCGGGTTGGCGAGCCGCTTCAGTTCGCTGACGATCCCGGCGGCGGTGTACTGGGCGATCATGTGGCCCGAGTCGACGCCCGGGTCGTCGGCCAGGAACGGTGGCAGCCCGTGGCTGCGGGCCACGTCGAGGAAACGGTCGGTGCGCCGCTCGCTCATGCTTGCCACGTCGGCGGCGGCGATCGCCAAGAAGTCCAGCGCGTAGGCCACCGGGGCGCCGTGGAAGTTGCCGTTGGACTCCACCCGGCCGTCGACGGTGACGACCGGGTTGTCGATGGCCGAAGCAAGTTCACGCCCCGCCACCAGTGCCGCATGGTCGATGGTGTCGCGAGCGGCGCCGTGGACCTGGGGGGCGCAGCGCAGCGAGTAGGCGTCCTGCACCCGGGTGCACTGAGGGGTGCGGTGGCTGGCCATGATCTGGCTGCCCGCCAGCAGTGCCACGAGGTTGGCGGCCGACGCGGCCTGTCCGGGGTGCGGGCGCAATCTCTGCAGGTCGGCCGCAAAGACGGCGTCGGTGCCGA
>JACCYS010000261.1 GCA_013696365.1 Nocardioidaceae bacterium | reverse complement strand
AGATCCCGCACCCGTCGCCACGGCCCGTCGAGCAGCAGGTAGTTGCCCTCGACGACCACCAGCTCGGTCTCGTGCGGCACCGCGATGGCGGCTGGGACGGCCCGCTCCCGGTCGCGGTCGAACGCCGGTGCGTGCACCACCGCCGCCTCGTTTGTGCGCAGCTGTTCCAGCAGCCGCACGAAGCCAGTGGCGTCGAAGGTCTCCGGTGCGCCCTTGACGTCGACCAACCCGGCGGCCTCGAGCTCGGCTGCCGAGAGATGGAAGCCGTCCATCGCGACCACCGCTGCACCGCGGCCGGCAGCAGTGCACGCAGACACCAACGCCGCAGACACGGTGGACTTGCCGACCCCCGGTGGACCGGCGAGCCCCAGCAGCCACCGCCCCGACCGCTCGGTGAGGGCGGCGGTCGCCGGCGACGTCAACTGCCAGGGCTGGTCAGATCGCTGCCCCCGGCTGGGTGTCGGGCCGTCCATGGACAGAGACTCTAGAGAGGGGGCAGCGGCGCGCCGGTTTCGACCAGGGTGCGTCCGCGCTCGTAGTCGTCGTCCGCGTCGTGTGTCAGCGCCCCCACGGTGACGCCGCTGCTGCCGTACCAGACCGTCCATCCGCCGTGCGGGTGGTCCACCAGCGTCGCGGAGGCGAAGCCGTCCCCCCAGGCGACGTGCTTCAGCACCCGGTCGCCGATGTCGGACCAGAATCCGGGCGCCTCGCCCCACGACGCCTCTGCACCCGCCGCGGTCGCGCCGGCCACCTGCCCCATCGTCAGCGCCTCACCCCAGTGCTCGACGGCCAACGGCCGGCCGGCGGCGGCGTTGTGCGCAAGGGCCACGTCCCCGGCCGCGAACACCCTTGTCGCGCTCGTGCGCATGTGCTCGTCCACGACCACCCGGCCGTCGCGCACCGCCAACCCGGCCACCTCGGCGAGCTCGACCCGGGGCCGTACACCGGCAGCAACCAGCAGCACGTCGCCGTCCAGCGCCGTACCATCGGCGAGCTCGACCCGGTGGCCTGCCACGATCTGCTCGACCTGCGCGCCCAGCACCAGCCGCACATCGGCAGCACGTAGCCAGCCGGTGATCCGCTCGCCTGCCTCGCGGCCGAGCCGGGCCGCGTGCGGCACCCGTTCCTGGGTCACCAGCGTCACGTCGAGGCCGCGCATGGCGAGCGACACCGCCGCCTCGCAGCCGATGAACCCCGAGCCCACGACCACTGCGCTGCCTGCCGCTGATGCCGCCTGGCGTAACAGGTGGGCCTGGCCCAGGGAGCGCAGCCGTCGGACGTCGGCGTGACCGCCACCCGGCACCGGCAGGCTGACCGGTGCGGCGCCGGTGGCGAGCACGCAGCACTCGAAAGCGATGCGTTCACCGGTCGACAAGGTGACCGTGCCGGTGTCGGGGTCGAGCGCGACCACCTGGGTCAGCAGCCGCACCGAAGCAGCGGCAGCCGACCAGAAGGCGGCATCCTCCGACGCCACGTCCTGCGCTGCGAGCTCGCCGCGCAGGAACTCTTTCGACAGCGGCGGGCGGTCATAC
The DNA here is from genome assembly GCA_013696365.1 of Nocardioidaceae bacterium. Classification (GTDB taxonomy): domain Bacteria; phylum Actinomycetota; class Actinomycetes; order Propionibacteriales; family Nocardioidaceae; genus JACCVL01. Next base: position 1,944 of record JACCYS010000261.1, on the reverse strand, counting down.
GGCAGCACCGAATCCGCGGAGATCATGCACACCGTGCCGTCGGCACCGGCGTCGCGGTAACCGCGCACCGCCTCCAGGCCCGCCGGGCCGCCGCCCACCACCACCAGGTCGTACCTGCTCCATGCCACCGGTCGAGCCTATGAGCCGGGCCCTGGTCCGACCACTCGGGCTAGCATCGCGCGGGTGACCGCGCCGACCGCCTCAGCACCAGGGTTGCGCGACGTCACCGCGGAGTTGCGCGACCGCGTCGCCCGCGCCCGCGAAGGCGGACCAGCTAAAGCCCGAGACCGACATCTGACCCGCGGCAAGCTGCTGGTTCGCGACCGGGTCGACCGGCTGCTCGACCCGGGCTCGCCCTTCCTGGAGCTCAGTCCGCTGGCCGCGACCGGCATGTACGACGACGCGGTGCCGGCCGCCGGCATCGTCACCGGGATCGGGCGGGTCGAGGGCCGCGAGTGCGTGATCGTCGCCAACGACGCGACCGTCAAGGGTGGCACGTACTACCCGATGACGGTGAAGAAGCACCTGCGCGCGCAGACCGTCGCGATGGACAACCGGCTGCCGTGCCTGTACCTGGTGGACTCCGGCGGCGCTTTCCTGCCGATGCAGGATGAGGTGTTCCCCGACCGCGAGCACTTCGGCCGGATCTTCTACCACCAGGCGCAGCTGTCGGCCCGCGGCATCCCGCAGTTGGCGGCGGTGATGGGCTCCTGCACCGCCGGCGGGGCATACGTGCCGGCGATGTCGGACGAGTCGGTCATCGTCCAGGGGCAGGGCACGATCTTTCTCGGCGGGCCGCCGCTGGTGCAGGCCGCGACCGGCGAGGTGGTGAGCGCCGAGGACCTTGGCGGTGGTGACGTGCACGCCCGCCACTCCGGTGTCGTCGACCACCTCGCGGCCGACGACGACGAGGCGCTGGCGGTGCTGCGCTCGGCGGTGAGCACGCTGGGGCGGCCCGCGCCGTCGTTGCGCCAGCACCCGGTCGAGGAGCCGCTCGATGACCCCGACGGGCTGTACGACACCGTCCCCGCCGATCCGCGCATTCCGTACGACGTGCGCGAGGTCATCCGCCGGGTCGTCGACGGGTCGCGGCTGCACGAGTTCAAGGCGCTGTACGGTGAGACGCTGGTGTGCGGCTTCGCCCGCATCTGGGGCTACCCGGTCGCCATCCTCGCCAACAACGGCATCCTGTTCAGCGAGTCGGCGCTCAAGGGCGCGCACTTCATCGAGCTGGCCAACCAGCGCGGCGTACCGCTGGTGTTCCTGCAGAACATCACCGGCTTCATGGTCGGCCGCGAGTACGAGAACCGCGGCATCGCCAAGGACGGCGCCAAGCTGGTCACCGCGGTTGCGTGCTCGGTGGTGCCGAAGTTCACCGTGGTCATCGGCGGCTCGTTCGGCGCCGGCAACTACGGCATGTGCGGGCGGGCGTATGACCCACGGTTCCTGTGGTCCTGGCCGAACGCCCGCATCTCGGTGATGGGCGGCGAGCAGGCCGCCGCTGTCCTCGCGACCGTGCGCCGCGAGGCGCTTGCCGCCGCCGGCGAAGACTGGCCGGCCGCCGACGAGGAGGCCTTCAAGGCGCCGATCCGCGAGCAGTACGAGCACCAGGGCTCGCCGTGGTACGCCACCGCCCGGCTGTGGGACGACGGCGTGATCGACCCCGTCGACACCCGACGGGTGCTCGGTCTCGGGTTGGCGGCCGCAGCGAACGCACCGATCCCAGCGCCGTCGTACGGCGTCTTCCGGATGTGAGGGTGCGCCGATGACTGGCCTGCATGCGCGGCCCTTCAGCAGCCTGCTGGTCGCCAACCGCGGCGAGATCGCCGTCCGGGTGATCAGCGCGGCGCGCGCGATGGGGCTGCGGACGGTCGCGGTCTATTCCGACGCCGATGTGGGGGCGTTGCACGTCGAGCAGGCCGACGAGGCTGTGCGGATCGGCCC
>JACCYS010000163.1 GCA_013696365.1 Nocardioidaceae bacterium | reverse complement strand
CGGGCGCGGGCTCCGGCGCGGGCTGCGGCTCAGGCGAAGGTGCGGCTTCCGGCTCGGGCTCGGGCTTGGGTACCGGCCGGGTGGCAGTGCCCTGCACCACGACCGTCGTCTCCGGCTGAGCCACCAGTGAACGATCGACGACCTTGCTGCTGCGTACCTTGCCATTGGCCAGAACGTCGCGAACCACGATGCGGCGACGGCCGTCTTGACCTTGCTGGGCGACCTTGTCCTCGTCGGCGTACATCTTCTCCGAGTACCGCACGCGGGTCCGGTTGTCGACGTTCTCGGTGACCACCCGACGCCGCGACTCGATCCGGGTCAGGGTGATGTCCATGTCGTCCTTGAGCTTGGCGCCTTCGGCCGGCTTGAGCTCGTCGTTCTTGTCCACCTTCAACTTCAGCTCGTCCACGACGTCCTCGACGCGCAGCCCGGTGCTGGTGTGCCGCTGCTTGCCCTTAGGGGTCTGCACGACCACCTGCTTAGGGGTCAGCACGCTGACCTCGACCCCGCCACGGGGGATGTAGCTGCTGCGGCTGGCGGACAACTCCGCGCCGGCGAAGCGGTTGCCGACCTGCGCGAGCGCGGAGCCGACGTCGGTGGCGGTCACCCAGTACGAGTCGGTGCCGCCGTCGACGCTCAGGTCGATCCGGCGGGCGAACCGGACGGCGACCTGCGAGTCCTCGCCGATCGATGCGTCCGGATCTGGGGCGACCACGTCGCGCTTGCCCAGCTCGATGCCCTTGTCGGCAAGCACGTCCGAGACGGTGCCCCCGAGGGTCTTGACCTCGGTCTTCTCGCCGTCCAGTGACAGGGTGACCGTCTTACTCATGCTCGCGTAGGCGACGGTGCCGCCGGCCAGGGCCAGGACGACGGCCAGGCTGATGGCGATGAACAGGCTCTTCTTACGCACGGTGCTCCAGATGATTGCTGGGTCGGGCGCGAAAGGGAGCAGCCTGTACCGACGTCCGCGGTGCTACGTGCGACGTCCGCGCCGTGATTCGGCGCCAACGAGCAAATGGTGGCTGCTCAGGGTCTTCGTCACCCGTGGGCAGTGCGCGACGATAACGAAAAGGTAACGGGCGTCCAAACATCTCACGCCCATCGTGACCAGAGACACGCTACGACCCGAATGTCATCACTTTTGCGCTCTAGTATTTGCGCACTGTCATCTGCACCAGGCGCCGCCGTACGCCTCGTCGGTTGCCGACTCGATCTCGCGACAGACGGCCTCGAGGTCGCGGCCGAGCACTGCGGCGATGGCACGAACGGTGTGCGGCACCAGGTAGGACGCGTTCGGGCGACCCCGGTACGGCGCCGGGGTGAGGTACGGCGCGTCGGTCTCCACCAACAACCGATCGGGCGGGGTAACCCACACCGCCGCTCGCAGGCGCTCTGCCTTGGCGAAGGTCACCGTGCCGGCGAAACTCAGCCAGCACCCGCGATCCAGACACTGCCGGGCGAAGTCGGCGTCACCGGAGAAGCAGTGCATCACCGTCCGCGGGGGGGTGCCTTCGTCGTCAAGCACCCGCAGAATGTCGTCGTGTGCGTCTCGATCGTGGATGACGAGCGTCTTGCCCAGCCGCTGCGCCAGGCGGATGTGCACCCGAAACGACTCCTCCTGCGAAGCCCGGCCGTCCTCAGCGGTCCGGTAGAAGTCCAACCCGGTCTCGCCCACAGCCCGCACCCGGGGTGACGACTGGGCAAGAGACTCGATCTCGCGCAGCGCCATGTCGAGCTCGCCCTGCGCCGCCAGCCGCGGCGCCTCATTGGGGTGCAGGGCGACCCCGGCGACGATCTGCTCGTACCGCTCTGCGACGTCGACGGCCCATCGAGCGCCAGCCAAGTCACAGCCGATCTGCACGATCCGCGGTACCCCGGCAGCAGTGGACGCGGCGAGGGCGGCGGTCACGTCCAACCAGCCATCGCCGGCAGCACCCTGACCAGCGACATCACTGGCCGCGACTGGCCCGTCGGCGATGTCCAGGTGGCAGTGGTTGTCCACCACTGGATGCGGCAGCGGCTCGGGCGCCGGCGGACGGGTGCGGTCGCGCCGCCGGCCGGTCTTCTCCTCGGTGGCGGCCCGCGCGCGGGTGGGTCCAGTGGTCATGAGCCCGGCTCGGTCGCGGCCAGCCGCGGAAAGAGCGAAGCGCCCTTCGTCAACCGCGACCCCGCAGGCAGCTGGCCCCACTCCCCGACAGCTGCCAAGCGTTGATCGGCCAGCGCACCCAGCCCGGCCTCGGCACCGAGACTGTCCCACAGCGCCGCAGCCGTGCGCGGCATCACCGCGGCGTGCAACACCGCGACTGCCCGCAACGATTCGGCTGCGACGTACAGGATCGTCGCGAGCCGGTCGCGGTTTTCTGTCTTGGCGACCTGCCACGGCTGCTGTTCGGAGATGTAGCCGTTGACGACGCCCACGAAACCCTCCACGGCACCGATCGCCTCGTTCAGGGCAAGTCGCTCGACGGCAGCATCTGCCGTTGCGGCGGTATCGGCCAGCGCCGACACCAGCCCCTCCTCGCCCGCGCCGAGCGCCCCAGCGGGCGGCAGCGTGCCATCGAAGTATCGGGCCACCATGGCGGTCACCCGCGACGCCAGGTTGCCGAGACCGTTGGCCAGCTCGGAGGTGTAGACCGCCTCCAGGTGCTCCCAGGAGAACGACCCGTCGGAGCCAAACGCGATCGTACGGAGGAAGTAGTAGCGATAGGCGTCCGAGCCGAAGGTGTCGACGATCTCGCTGGGGTGGATCGCGGTGGCCTTGGACTTGCTCATCTTCTGCCCGCCGACCTGCAGCCACCCGTGCGCGAAGACCTGCTGGGGCACCTCCACCTCGGCAGCCATCAGCATCGCCGGCCAGATGACCGCGTGAAAGCGCACGATGTCCTTGCCCACCAGGTGCACCGCCGGCCACAACCGCTCGAACCGGTCCGGCTCGGTGCCGTAGCCGGCCGCGGTGACGTAGTTGAGCAGCGCGTCGATCCACACGTACAGCACGTGCGACTCGTCCCAGGGCACGCCGATGCCCCAGTCGAAGGTGGATCGGGTCACCGAGAGGTCCTGCAGCCCCTGCTTGACGAACGCCACCACCTCGTTGCGGGCACTCGTGGGGCCGACGAAGTCCGGTCGCCTGTCGTACAGCTCGAGCAGCCGGTCACCGAAGGCCGACAGCCGGAAGAAGTAGTTGGACTCACTCAGCTGCTGAACGGGCCGCTCGTGGATCGGGCACAGCTTGACAGCGGCGTCACCGGCCGGGTCGGGCAGCAACTCGGCCGGCAGCTTGAACTCCTCACACGCCACGCAGTAGGGACCCTCGTACGTGCCCTGGTAGACGTGACCGTTGTCGTACAGCGTCTGCCAGAACTCCCGCACCCGGTCGGTGTGCCGCTTCTCGGTGGTGCGGATGAAGTCGTCGTTGCTGATGTCGACGACGTCCAGGACGGGCTGCCACTCCTCAGCCACCAGCTTGTCGGTCCACTCCTGCGGGCTAGCCCCGTGCTCGCTGGCCGCCTCCAGGACCTTTTGGCCGTGCTCGTCGGTGCCGGTGAGAAACCAGGTCGACTCACCTCGTTGACGGTGCCAGCGAGCCAGCATGTCCGCTGCCACCGTGGTGTAGGCATTGCCTATCGACGGGGCAGCGGTCACGTAATAGATCGGGGTGGTGATGTAAAAGGTCGTGTCGTCCTGCTCGTTCACGCGGGCGATCCTAGTTGTGCCGCGTGCATCGGTCAGCCGTGCACTGCGGCGTACACGTCGTTCCTGCGCACCCCCGTACGGCGCGCCACCTCGGCAATCGCATCTCGACGGCTGCTGCCCGTTGCCTGTGCGGCTGCGACCGCTGCCACCAGCTCGTTGGCGCGCGGGGCTGGGACCGCCGCAGCGCCGCCCACCACCAGGGTGACCTCGCCGCGCACTCCCGCACTCGCCCAGTCGACCAGGTCGGCCAGCCGACCCCGGCGCACCTCCTCATGGGTCTTGGTGAGCTCGCGACACACCGCCGCCGGGCGGTCGGCGCCGAACGCGTCGGCCATCGCCGTAAGGGTCGCGGCGGTACGGTGCGGGGCCTCAAAGAACACCAAGGTCCGCGACTCGGCTGCCAGCGCGGCTAGCTGCCGGCTGCGCTCACCCGCCTTGCGCGGCAGGAACCCCTCGAAACAGAAGCGGTCGACCGGCAACCCGGACACCGCCAATGCGGTCAGCACCGCGGACGGACCGGGGACGGCGCTCACCCGGATGCCGGCGTCGATCGCCGCGGTCACCAACCGAAACCCGGGGTCGGAGACGCTTGGCATGCCGGCGTCGGTGACCAGCACCACCCGCGAGCCGGCCTGCATCGCCGCCAGCAGGTCGGGCGTACGTTGCCGCTCGTTGCCCTCGAAGTAGGACACGACCCGACCGCCAAGCTCGATGCCCAACCCCGCGGTGAGGCGGCGCAAGCGCCTGGTGTCCTCGGCTGCGACGACGTCGGCCGCGCTCAACTCGGCGGCCAGCCGCGGTGGCGCGTCACCGCGGTGGCCGATGGGAGTGGCGGCGAGGACAAGCTGCCCTGCGGTCTCGGTCACCGCACCATGCTGCCGCACCGGTGCGGTGACACCTACCCTCGTGTCGTGACGGGGAGGCGGGGATCGACGGCTGTGGACGTCGCAGCCCGCGACACACCATTGGGGCGCACACCGTTGGGCCGCACCGCCACCGGCCACCCGTACCCGACAGTGTCCGCGCGCTTCACGCCACTGGTTGCCCGCTCGTCGCGCCGGGCTGGCTGGCTCGGCCCGTTGGCGGTCGCTGCCGTTGCGCTGCTGCTGCGCCTGTGGGGGTTGGGCCAGCCCGACGAGATCACCTTCGACGAGACCTACTACGCCAAGGACGCCTGGTCGCTGGAGCAGTTCGGCTACGTCCGCAACTATGTCGACAAGGCCGACAAGCAGATCAATGCCGGCCAGTTGACCGGGCTGCTCGCCGACGGGCCGGCGCAGATAGTGCACCCGGAGGTCGGCAAGTGGATGATCGCTGTCGGCATCCGGCTCTTCGGGATGGACCCGTTCGGCTGGCGGGTCGCCGCCGCGGTCACCGGGGCGTTGACCGTCCTGGTGCTGTGTCGCGCCGTTCGCCGACTGTCCGGTTCGACCCTGGTGGGGTGCCTCGCAGGCCTGCTTCTTGGCCTGGACGGGCTGCACCTGGTGATGTCCCGTACCGCACTGCTGGACGGGTTCTTGGCGTTTTGGCTGGTGTGCGCGCCGGCATGTCTGCTTGCCGACCGTGACTGGGGTCGGCAGCGACTGTTGCGCCTGCAACAGCGATCCGCGTCGGCTGCTGACCTGCCGCCATCCGGCTTCGGTCCTGTCCGCGGGATGCTGCTGCGACCGTGGCGACTGGCCGCTGGGGTGTGCTTCGGTTTGGCGGTCGGAACGAAGTGGAACGGCATCGTCGTGCTCGCCGCGTTCGGGTTGCTCACCTGGGCCTGGGATGCCGGCGCGCGGCGGGCGATCGGGGTCTCGTGGGCCTGGCTGCGGGCGGCGGTCGTGGACGCGGTGCCGGCGCTCGTCTCGTTGGTCGGTGTCGCGTTCGTGGTGTATGTCGCCACCTGGAGCGGGTGGTTGGTGCATCACGACCTGATGGCCGACGCGTACGCCGAGCCGTACCAGTGGGGTTCGTACGCAAGCGCTGAGCCGGCGAGCGTGGCTGGTGAAACATCGCAGGCGCTGCGCGACCTATGGAACTATCACGAACAGGTGTGGCGCTTCCACACCGTGGACGTCGTCCGGACGACCCGTGACGACCCGCACCCGTATGAGTCCGACCCACGCGGCTGGCTGTTGCTGAACCGGCCGGTCGGCATCGACCTGCAAGGCGACGTGCCGGCCGGCAAGCGGGGGTGCACCGCGGATGGCGACGGCACCTGTCTGCGGCAGGTGCTGGCGCTGGGCAATCCGGTGGTCTGGTGGGCGGGGGCGCTGGCGTTGCTGGCGTCGGTCTGGATGTGGTGGGCGCGCCGAGACTGGCGCTTCGGCGTACCGCTCGTCGGGGTCGCGGCAACCTGGTTGCCGTGGTTTCGCTTCGACGAGCGGTCGATCTTCTCCTTCTATGCGGTGGTGGTTATCCCATTCACGTGCATCGCTCTGGCCTTGCTGCTGGGCTTGCTGCTGGGGCGCGTCGACGCCTCCCGCCTTCGGCGTTCGGCTGGCGTGTCGGTGATCGGCATCGTGCTGCTCGCTGCGATCGCCGCCGCGATCTTCTTCTGGCCGATCTGGACAGACCAACTGATCCCTGAGACGGACTGGCAGCAGCGGATGTGGCTGGACCGCTGGATCTAGCTGTCACTGGGTGGAGCTGAGGGGATTCGAACCCCTGACCCCCTCGATGCGAACGAGGTGCGCTACCGGACTGCGCCACAGCCCCAGAATCGGCGGGTGACTCCCAACCGGCGTGGAGAATATCAGCCGTGCGGTCAGTCTCCGACCGCACGGGCAGGCTCAACCTCGCGCCCCGCCTGGGCAGCCCCCGCCTGCGCGGTCTCGGCCTCGCGCACCTGCTGCGACTGCTCGGCGGTGAGCCGACCCGAGGTCCATGCTCCTGGCCCACCGAGGTCGACGGTGCGCACGCTGCGGGTGGCGCGCGGTTTGGAGATGTATGTCGGC
>JACCYS010000256.1 GCA_013696365.1 Nocardioidaceae bacterium | reverse complement strand
CGTACGGCGTGTTGCTCGCCTGCAGCTGCTGCTCGGTCTTGCCGACGGCGGCGACCTGGGGGTTGCTGAAGATGGCGTACGGGACGAAGCGATGGTCAGCCCTCGTCGGGTCGTCGGGGTGCAGGAGATTGTGCTGGACGACGCGCGCCTCGTGGTTGGCGACGTGCTTCAGCTGATAGCGGCTGCTGACGTCTCCGAGGGCGAAGATGCCATCCACCGTCGTGGCCTGGAACTCGTCGACCACCACACGTCCGTCGGCATGCGTCACCACACCCGTCTCCGCGACGGCGAGGGTGTCGGAGTTCGGCGTGCGACCGGTGGCCACAAGCAGCAGCTGCGCATCGACCGGGCGCGGGTCGGGTTGTCCGAGCTGGTCGCACAGGTGAAGTCGTACGCCGTCCGGACTCGTCTCCGCCTTGGCCACGGTGCGGGCCAGGCGCAGGTCCCATCGGCTCGACACCACCTCGGTGAAGCGCCTGGCCACGTCACGGTCCTCGGAGCGCAGGAGCACATCGGAGCGCGCGATGACCGTCACCTTCGAACCGAGCGCCGAGAAGACGTGGGCCATCTCCGCGGCGATGACACCGCCTCCCAGGATGGCGAGACTGGTCGGGACCGCGTCGATGCGCATGATCGTGTCGCTGGTGTGGAGCGGTACGTCGGCGAGGCCTGGCACGTCGGGGATGACGGCGCGGCTGCCGGCGGCTATGACGATCCGGTCGGCGGTCACCTTCGTGCCGGAGACGAGTCCCAGCTGCTTGGGACCGCTGAACCTGGCGTGCTCGGCGTAGACGGTGATGTTGTCGCTGGTCTCACGGAAGCGCTGACCGGCGTCGGCGATAGGGTCGATCCGCCCGAAGATGCGATCACGGATGTCCGGCCACCGGACGTCGTCGACGGAGGCGTCGATGCCGAAGCGGGTGCTGCCGTCGGTGGCCGATGCGAGGTCGGCGGTGTGGACGAACATCTTCGTCGGGATACATCCCACGTTGAGGCAGGTGCCGCCGAAGGTGCCCTCCTCGACGATCGCGATGTCGAGATGGGCAAACCGTTCGTCGGCGATGACGTTGCCTGATCCGGTGCCGATGATGACGAGGTCGTGGTGGGGCATGTGTCTATGGTGCCTTGCGTCCGAGACGGACGAGCAGCATGGCCCATCGCGCTCGTCCGCTGTGGCGATGTCAGAACTTCTGACAGGCGGTTGGCCCGTTACCTCTGATCGGCGCGTCTGCGGCGGAGGCGCACCGAAGCAGGCCTCGGTATTTTACCCCGCTAGTCACAGATATGGTGCATAGTTCTCTCCAGGCACCTCCTGTCCCACCTGCAACAGGGCTCTCACTGGCCTCGGCAGCGCGCAGGCAGGCGCCAGGCAGAGCAGGGCACCGTGTCGTCGACGTGTCCGACTCGTCCGTCACCCGGGCCGAGACCGCAAGGAGACACCATGAGTAGTGATCAGCGCTTCGGCCGTGAGTCTGCACCCGTGACCACGATGGAACGGCGGCGGTTTCTGAAAGGTGTGGCCGTCGCAGGCACCGGGGCGATCGGCGCCACCCTCCTCGGCGATGCCCTGAGGCGGCCGACGTTCGCCGCGACGAGCCGAGGCGGCGTGGGGGCGGCAGCGCTCGCAGCGGACCCGACCGATCTCCCGTGGGGGCTGTACGCCAACAACCCCTTCGGTCCCGTCGGTCAGCAGCGCGTGATCCTCGACGCCATGCGGCGAGCCCTCAGAGGGGCGCCGCCGGGTGCGACGGCTCACCTGACGGCATACACAGGCATCGAGACGCTGCTGGCGGACGACATCGTGGCGGCCCACAGACGTGGGGTGAGCTGCCGGGTCAGCATGGACAACCTGATGGCTGGCAACCAACGGCAGATCGAGCTGGCCGGTGTGCTCGGCACCGATCCCGGCGGGCGCTCATGCTTCGTGTCCCTGGTGGGCACCGGTCGCGCGGGAGGCGGCAACGCCCACGGGAAGTTGTTCGCGATCGACAGCACCGGCAGCAGCGGCAAGTC
>JACCYS010000140.1 GCA_013696365.1 Nocardioidaceae bacterium | reverse complement strand
CTGGCTCCCGCGACTGGACTCGAACCAGTAACCTGCCGGTTAACAGCCGGCTGCTCTGCCAATTGAGCTACGCGGGATCGCCGAGCGGCGCCCGGGCGGTGCACACCCTAGCAACTCAGAAGCCGAGCTCAGCCTGCGCGTCAGCGAGCCCCTGATCGATCGCTGCCCGCACCTGGGGGTCGTCGGGCTGCAGCCCACGCGACAGCCAGAACGACCACTCCACCGGCCCGCCGACAGGAGCGCGCCGGGCGATCACCTTCACACCTCTGCTGCCCTCGACAGGCACGTTGCGGCTCAGCAGGACGCTGGCTGTCACCCGGTCCCGCACGAGACCCAGCAGCCGCTGTGGCTCGACCAGCGCCAGCTCGTGGGTCGGCTCCGGCTCGCCGAGCTGGACCACCTCGACGACATGCAGCCGCCCCGTCTCGTCATCGAAGCGCGCCCGGTCGACCCGCTCCCACGCGACCGTGTGCCAGCCGGACCCGTTGGCCACATGCAGTGCCCGGTCGGTGCCGACGTGCCACCTGCCGTCCGCGTCGGCTGCCGCCGCCAACACCCGCTCGCCGCCGGTCAGCTCGAGCGCGCGGCGTACGTCGTCGGGAAGACCTGGAGCCCTGCGTAGACCGCGCACACTCTCATTGTGCCCGTCGGGCATCGGCGCTCCGAAACTCAGCAGTTGAACCACTCGTCGAGCGCCTCGACCTGGGGTGAGCGCCGCAACATCTCGTGCGCGTCCAGCTCCATCCGCTTGACCATGCCGCGGCTGACCCCATGCTCGTCGGCCAGCTCCCGCAGGCTCCGAGGTTGCCGGCCGTCCCAACCGACACGCTCGAACAGCAGGTTGCGATGCGACGCCGGCAGCCGCTTGAGCGCGGCTGCCAGCAGCTCTTGCAGATGCTGCTGCTCAGCATGCCCCACCGCCTCGTCGCCACGCTCGGCCTGCTCCTCGACCAGATGCAGAGCCTTCGCAGGCGCCGCGCAGCGCAGCAGCACCGCCACCTCGGCCTCGTCCACCCCGAGGGCGTCGGCCAGCTCGTGGCGGTGCGGCTCGCGACCCAGCTCGACCCGCAGCTCGCCCCGGGTCCGCATGCAGTTCGACAACTTCTGGTTGACGTGCCGGGGCACCCGCACAATGCGGCCCTGCTCGGCAAGCGCACGGCCGATCGCCTGCCGGATCCACCAGGTGGCATAGGTCGAGAACGTGGTTCCGCGGGTGTGGTCAAACTTCTCCACCGCCCGGATCAGGCCGATCACACCCTCTTGGACCAGATCCGCCAGTGGCACCGGGTGAGCGCTGCCGAATCGGCGGGCGACGGACACCACCAGCCGCAGGTTGGAGGTCACCAACAGGTGTTTCGCCTGATCACCTGCACGAACCGCCTCCCGCAGTGCCATCACGTCGGCGGCGGGAACCTCTGCCTCGGTGAGGCGTCTGCGGGCCGCTTCACCCCGCTGGAAAGTGCCGGCCGCCGCATGCAGTTGGTCCCGGTCGAGCAACGGAATCTGTGCGATGCCGGACAGATGGTCGCCGCAGACGTCGTAGCTCACTGTTCCTCCTGAGGGTCGCCGGAGCACGCAGTCTGCCGACCACGACCAACCGAACGAAACCCCCAAATCAGGCGCTGTGCACAACCCGGACAGGCCGCCAGAGCGGTGGATACCTGCTCAGCCGATGGAACCGATCGCCCGCTCGCGCAGCTGCCGGCGGTGCTGCTCCAAGGCGACCAGCTCACCGAACATGCGGTTGTAGTCGCTTGCCTGCTCCACTGGGTTGGTGCGCTGCAGGCGGGACTTGATCTCCTCGATGCGCCGGGCCGCGGTCAGCTCTTGCAGCCGAGCCAGCAGCGCCGCCACCAACCGAGCGTCGGGCTCCCCCGCAGTCCGCAGCGGCTCCACCGCAAGCCGCGAGAGCACCGAGGCGGTGGCGTCCCCCGCGCGCTCCCGTACGCCGTCGAACCAGCCGGCCTCAGCACCTCGCGGCAGGGGCGCCGCCGCCACCGCCGTCCACACCGCCTGCAGCAGCGGATGGTGAAAGTCGGTGGCGTCCAGACCGGGTGGGTCGGGCACCAGCTGCGGATGCTGCACGACCGCCTTGAGGGCCTCACGCTCGTCGGTGAACCTCGGGTCCCCGACCGATGGCGTGTCCGGCGGCAGCGCCTCACCCTGCACCACCTGCGCGTTCCGGTCCCCGACGGCAGGGCGGCGCGCGGGCTGCCTTTGGCGCGACGCGTGCCGTACGGCTCCGCGCACGTCGTCGGGATCGACGCCCACCATGCCCGCCAGCTCGCGGGCGAAAGCGTCCACCTTGCTGCGGTCACGCACGCTGGCCACAAGCGACGCGGCGGCCCGGACCGCGTCGATGCGCCCGTCGGCACGCTCCAGGTCGTAGCGATCGACCACGTTGCGCAGCACGAAGCGGTACAGCGGCACCCGGCTCGCCACCAGTTCGCGGACAGCAGCGTCGCCGTGTTGCAGCCGCAGATCACACGGATCCATGCCGCCGGGCTCCACTGCGACATAGGTCTGGGCGACGAACTGCTGATCGCCATCGAAGGCCTTCAGCGCGGCGCGCTGACCGGCCTCGTCGCCGTCGAAGGTGAAGATGACCTCGCCGCGGAACTCGTCGTGGTCGAGCAGCAGCCGGCGCAGCACCCGCACGTGGTCGGCGCCGAACGCGGTGCCACAGGTGGCAACCGCTGTGGGCACCCCGGCGAGGTGGCAGGCCATCACGTCGGTGTACCCCTCGACCACCACGGCCTGGCCCGCCCGGGCGATCTCTCGGCGCGCCAGGTCGACGCCGTAGAGCAGGTGGCTCTTCTTGTACAGCGGCGACTCCGCGGTGTTCAGGTATTTGGCGTCGATCCGGTCGTCGTCGAACAGCCGGCGCGCGCCGAAGCCGACCACTTCGCCGGACAGCTCGCGGATTGGCCACAGCAGCCGGCCGCGGAACCGGTCGTACAACCCGCGGCTGCTGCGGCCGACCAGCCCGGCGGCGACCAGGTCGTCGTCGCGGACATCACGTCCGCGCAGATGGCGCAGTAACGCCTCACCGGATCGCGGCGCAAAACCCACGCCGAAGCGATCAGCGACGTCGCGGTCGAAGCCCCGCTCGGCCAAGAACTGTCGCCCCGGTACCGCTTCGGCGCTCTCGGCCAACTGCGCGGCGTAGAACTGCTGCGCCAACCGGTTGGCCTCAACAAGCCGCTGGCGCTGGCCGTGGTCGCCGCCACTGCGCGGGCCGCCCTCGGTATAGCGCAGCTCGACCCCGAACCGGGCCGCCAGCTTTTCGGCCGCCTCGACGAAGCTCAAGCCCTCGATCTGCTGCAGAAAGGTGAAGACATCGCCACCCTGGCCACAGCCGAAGCAGTGGAAGTACTGCCGGGCGGGGGTGACGGTGAACGACGGCGTCTTCTCGTCGTGGAACGGGCAGAGCCCCTTCTGCGACCCACCGCCGGCGCCGCGCAAAGTGACATAGGCCGACACAACATCATCGATAGCGGCCCGCTCACGGACCGTGGCGATGTCCTCGTCCCTGATGCGCCCGGCCACGCGGGGAGTCTAGGACGTGCCGGCCAACCGGTTGTGCCACAGCACAGCCGAGGCATCGGTGAGGCTGGCAACCTGGTCGATGACGACCCGCAGTCGCGCGGCGTCGTCGCCCGCCGCGGTCCAGTCGGCGGCGAAAGGCGGCTCCAGGGCGCTCGGGCCGCGCCGGCAGAGGCCGGCAACGAGCTCGGAGAGCAGTTGCCGCTGCCGATCCAGCAGAGCGACCCGGTCGGCGGTCCGCATCACGTAGTGCGCCGCGATCCCCTTGAGCACAGCGATCTCCGCGCCGGTGTCGGCCGGCACCACCAGATCCGCACGATGACCGGTCAGCGGCTCGTCGCCGTACTCGGCGCGCGTCGCCGCTTGGGCTGCCTCGCCGAAGCGCCCGATGAGACCAGACGTCAACCACTTGAGCCCCGCCAGGCGAGCCCTGCTGCCGTCGAACGCGGCACGCGGCCACAGCGGCAGCGCGCGCAATCTGTCCAACGCCACACCCAGCCGGTCGTCGTCGTAGTCCGGCAGATACCAGTCGCGCACCGCCTCGAAGACCGCCGCTCGCTCCTCGGCCTCGTCCAGGAGCGCCAGGTCGATGGAACCGGCAACGATCCCATCCTCGACGTCGTGCACGCTGTAGGCCACATCGTCGGCCAGGTCCATCACCTGCGCCTCGATGCACCTGCCGGGGCCGGCGACGCCGGTCCGGATCCATTCGAACACCGCCCAGTCATCGGCATACACGCCGAACTTGAGTGCCGAGCGGTGACCACACTGCGCCGGCGCCCGCCCCCGACCCCAGGGGTACTTTACGCAGCCGTCCAGCGTCGCCCGGGTGAGGTTGAGACCCACGCTGCTCCCCTCGGCATCGACCGTCTTGGCCTCCAGCCGGGTGAGGATCCGCAGCGTCTGTGCGTTGCCCTCGAAGCCGCCGGCAGCCTCGGTCAGCTCGTCCAACACCCGCTCGCCGTTGTGCCCGTACGGCGGATGCCCGAGGTCGTGGGCCAGCGCGGCGGTCTCCACCAGGTCGGGGTTGCAGCCGACCGCCTTGCCAAGCTCGCGGGCGATCTGGCCGACCTCGAGAGAGTGCGTTAACCGATTGCGGACGAAGTCGTCGGTGCCAGGGCCCACCACCTGGGTCTTGGCCGCCAGCCGGCGCAGCGATGCGGCGTGCAGCACCCGGGCCCGGTCACGTTCGAATGCGGTACGGCTGCTGGGCTTGGGCGCGGGCTCGTCCACGTACCGGCGCAGCGCCGCAGCCGGGTAGCCGGGGATATCCATCGCGGGCAGGCTAGCCGAGACGGCTCAGCCGTCGGACGTCCACAAGATGCGCACCTCGGTGTTGCCGGGACACGTCTCGGAGATGTCGGTGACCAGCCATCGACCGGTGATGCTCGGGCCGGTCCAGTTGGCCGCAAAGGCGGTCAACCCGCGGTCCTCGTCCACGATCTCGAACGGCAGCTTGGAGTACCGGATCCGCATCTGTTCACGGGCAGCACTGAAGCGCAGGTCGGTCACCCCGGTGACACGGACGCCGTTCTCACCGAGCACCTCGACGTCGTACACGATCGTCCGGTCGGGATAGGACAGGTTGCTCAGCACGGCCGGGATCTTGACCTCAGTGACGTCGGTGGTGCACGGCACCTGGTCGGTCGGCTCCTCCACCGGCTCGTCGTCGGTTGGCAGCTCTGTGGGCAGGTCGCTGCTGCTCGGAGCTGCTTCGTCGGTGGACTCAGCCGGCGGAGCAGGCGGCTGGCTGGGCGTGGAGGCGGCCGGCGACTCGGTCGGC
Organism: Nocardioidaceae bacterium; assembly: GCA_013696365.1. Classification (GTDB taxonomy): domain Bacteria; phylum Actinomycetota; class Actinomycetes; order Propionibacteriales; family Nocardioidaceae; genus JACCVL01. The sequence goes on along the minus strand of JACCYS010000140.1, from coordinate 14,955 downwards.
TCCGCGGCTGGCGCGCTCGACTCGCCGGTGCAGCCGGCCACGAGGGCGATGGTCGCCGCCCCCAGCGCAGCCGTGCATCGCAGGAGCCGCCGGGTCATGGGGCGCAGCCTACGAGCGGCCGGGCGCCGCTCCCGGCGCAGGTGCGGGGTCAACCACCCGGCAACGCCAGCTCAGCGCCCGGATCGATGCGTCCAGTCGTACGGTCGGTGAGCCAGCCCTCCGGCAGCACGACTCGTTTCGGGCTGCCCTGCCGCCCCCGCGGCGACCCGAGCTCAGCCTGCGGATACGGCTCGGTCGGGTCGAGGTCGGCGAGCAACTCATCCAACGCCCGCAGGCTGGACACCAGGCCCAGCTGCCGGCGGACGGCGCTGCCGGCGGCGAAACCCTTGAGGTACCACGCGATGTGCTTACGAAACTCGGTGCAGCCCTTGAGCTCTCCAAACTGCTCACTCAGCAGCTCGGCATGGCGGCGCATCACCTCGGCCACCTCGCCGAGGCTCGGCAGCGCGAGCACCCGGTCCCCGGCAAACGCGGCGGCCAAGTCGCGGAACAGCCACGGTCGGCCCAGACAGCCGCGCCCGACGACCACCCCGGCGCAGCCGGTCTGCTCCACCAGGCGCACCGCGTCTGCGGCCTCCCAGATGTCACCGTTGCCCAGTACCGGGATGGACACCTGCTCGACCAGTGCGGCGATCGCCGACCAGTCCGCTGCGCCGGAGTAGTGCTGCTGGGCCGTGCGGGCGTGCAGCGCGATCGCCGCACAGCCTGCCTGCTCGGCGATGCGACCGGCGTCGAGGTAGGTGAGGTGCTCGTCGTCGATGCCCATCCGGGTCTTCATCGTGACCGGAACGCCGTACGGCTCCGCGGCTCGCACCGCACGGTCGAGGATGTCGGCCAGCAGATCACGTTTCCATGGCAGCGCGGCTCCCCCGCCCTTGCGGGTCACCTTGGGCACCGGGCAGCCGAAGTTGAGGTCCACGTGGTCGATGCCGTGCTCCGCACACAGGATCTCGACCGCCTTGCCGACGTAGGTGGGGTCGACGCCGTAGAGCTGCACCGAGCGGACCCGCTCGGTCGGGTCGAAGTGCAGCATCTGCAGGCTGGTCCGGTCGCCCTCGACGATCCCTCGCGAGGTGATCATCTCGCAGACGTACAGGCCCGCCCCCTGCTCGCTGCACAGCCGGCGGAAGGCGGCGTTGGTGACTCCTGCCATCGGGGCCAGCACCACCGGCGGGCTGACCGCCAGATTGCCCAGCTTCAGGCTCGACGCCAGCACGTACATGCCATCATTGTCGCAAGCGGGTGTGGCAGCCGGTTGCTCGGTTGTGCTCAGCAGCCGACAAGCCGGGCCGCAAGCCACCCTTCGAGCTGGTCGAGCCCGACCCGCTCCTGGGTCATGGAGTCGCGTTCGCGGATGGTCGCCGCGTTGTCGTCGAGGGTGTCGAAGTCGACGGTGATGCAGAAGGGGGTGCCCACCTCGTCCTGGCGGCGGTATCGGCGGCCGATCGCACCGGCGTCGTCGAACTCGACGTTCCAGTTGCGTCGCAGCGCCGCGGCCAGGTCGCGTGCCTTCGGCGACAGGTCAGCGTTACGCGACAGTGGCAGCACAGCGGCCTTGACCGGCGCCAGCCTCGGGTCGAGCTTGAGCAGGGTGCGTTTGTCCACCCCACCCTTGGCGTTGGGCGCCTCGTCCTCGGTGTAGGCGTCCATCAGGAACGCCATCATCGAGCGGTTGACGCCGACTGCCGGTTCGATCACGTACGGGCGGTAACGCTCGCCGGATGCCTGATCGAAGTAGGACAGGTCCTGGCCGGAGTGCTTGGAGTGGGTGGACAGGTCGAAGTCGGTGCGGTTGGCGATGCCCTCGAGCTCGTCGAACTCCTTGGCGCCCAGATTGAAGCGGTATTCGATGTCCACGGTGCGTTTGGAGTAGTGCGACAGCTTTGCGGTCGGGTGCTCGAACAGACGCAGGTTGTCGGCGTGGATGCCGAGGCCGGTGAACCAGGCCAGCCGGGTGTCGATCCAATGCTGGTGCCAGTCCTCGTCGGTGCCTGGCTCCACGAAGAACTCCATCTCCATCTGCTCAAACTCGCGGGTCCGAAAGATGAAGTTGCCCGGGGTTATCTCGTTGCGGAAGCTCTTGCCGATCTGGCCGATCCCGAACGGTGGCTTGCGGCGGGCGGAGGTCAGCACGTTAAGGAAGTTGACGAAGATGCCCTGCGCGGTCTCCGGGCGCAGGTAATGCAAGCCCTCGTCGGTCTCCACCGGGCCGAGATAGGTCTTGAGCAAGCCGTTGAACATCCGGGGCTCTGTCCAGGCACCGCGGGTGCCGCAGTTGGCGCAGGCGACGGTGGACAGGTCGACGGAGTCCGGGTCGTCCAGGCCCTTCTTGGCTGCCTGCGCCTCTTGCAGATGGTCGGCACGAAAACGCTTGTGGCAGCTCTGGCACTCCACCAGCGGGTCGACGAACGCGTCCAGGTGGCCCGATGCCTCCCAAACCTTGGTTGGCAAGATCACCGACGAGTCCAGGCCCACGACGTCGTCGCGTCCCTGCACCATCGCCTTCCACCACTGCCGCTTGATGTTGTCCTTCAGCTCGACACCGAGCGGGCCGTAGTCCCACGCCGATTTCGTACCGCCGTAGATCTCCCCACAGGGGAAGACGAAGCCCCGTCGTTTGCACAAGCTGACGACGGTGTCCACGGACGCTGCGGGCACGGTTGTCCTCCATCCGGCTGGGTCGGCGGTGGCGCGGCGATGCCGCCGGCTCTGGTGAGTCTGGCGAGGAGCGGCCAGGCTAGCGGTCGGCCCCCGGGCCGGCGCTACCCGCATCGGGGGCGTGGCTGCTGGTTCCATCACCGCCGGCCCCGAGGACCACCTCGTACGCGCTCGGCTCATCCAGGGCGGTCGATAGCAACGGAACCGCGGACACCTTGACGTCGAAGGCGGACAGTGCGCGGCGATAGGAGCCCACGTCGGCCCACCGGGTGCTGAGCACCCACAGGTCGGGGTCGTCGACGTTGCGGCCGAGTGCGCCGTCGACCCACCCGGGACGTGCCGCGAGCGCATCGATGGCGGCCTGGGCGCCGGCGACGAATGCCGCTGCCTCTGCGGGTGGCACGCGGTGTCGGGTGACGACGAGCATGAGGGCGACCTTACGTCGTCGGTGAATTGACAACGGTTCCCATCCCAGGTGACAATGATTGTCATGTGGATCTGTCAGCGAGCGCTGCGTCGCGCAGCGGTGGTTCTCGCCCTTTTGCTCGTTGCCGGGTGCGGGGCGAACGGCGCCGATGCCGGCAGCGATACCGGCGGGGAGGGCGCCGGCGGGCCACTCACGGTGGCGGCGTTCTATCCGCTGGCCTTCGTGGCGCAGCGCGTGGGCGCAGGACAGGTCGAGGTCGGCCAGCTGACCTCCCCTGGCGTGGAGCCGCACGACCTCGAGCCCAGCCCACGCCAGGTCGTCGCAGTCAGCGAAGCCGACGTGCTGCTGGTGCAAAGTGGCTTCCAACCCGCCGTCGACGACGTTGTCGCGCAGGGTGCTCAGGGGTCGGTCATCGACGTCGCGACTGTGGTGGACCTGGCGCCGGCCGCGAACGGCGAGGGCATCGATCCGCACTTCTGGCTCGACCCGCTGCGGATGGCGACGCTGTCTGGCGCCGTCGCCGAAGCCTACGCAGGGACAGACCCCAAAAACGCCGCGAAGTATCGGTCGGCCGCGGCCGAGCTGACCGGTCAACTCGAGCGGCTCGACCGTCAGTTCAGTGCCGGCCTGGCCGACTGCCAGACCCGTACCGTTGTTACCAGCCACGACGCCTTCGGCTATCTGGCCGACCGCTACGACCTGGAGTTGCTGCCCATCGCCGGCATCGACCCCAGCAACGAGCCGTCGCCGCAGCGACTGGCCGAGCTGGCCGACCTGGTCGACGCCGAGGACGTCACCACCGTGTTCACCGAGACCCTGGTGAGCCCCGCGGTCGCCGAGACGCTGGCCGCCGAGACCGGCCTGCAGGTGGCCACGCTCGACCCGATCGAAGGGTTGAGCGACGAGACCTCCGACGAGGACTACCTGACGCTGATGCAGGACAACCTGAAGGCGTTGATCGAGGCCAACCGATGCTGAGCGATGCTCCTACCCTGCACGTCCACGACCTGACTGTGCCGCTCGGGGGGCGGTCGGTCGTCCGTCACGTCGCCCTGGACGTACGGCCCGGCGAGTTCGTCACCGTGCTCGGCGGCAACGGCTCCGGCAAGTCGACACTGGTCCGCGCTGCCACCGGTTTGCTGCCGCATACGTCTGGCGAAGTACGACTGTTCGGAACGCCAGTTGCGGACTTTCGCGACTGGCATCGCATCGGCTACGTGCCGCAGCGACCGTCTGCCGCATCGGGGGTGCCGGCCACCGTACGCGAGATCGTGACTGCCGGGCGGCTGTCACGCCGCCGCCTGCTGCGGCCGCTGCGGCACGCCGACAAGGCTGCTGTGCAAGCCGCCCTGACGTCTGTCGACCTCGCGGATCGGGCGGGTGAGTCGGTAGCGGAGTTGTCGGGCGGCCAGCAGCAAAGGGTGCTGATCGCCCGCGCGCTGGCCACCGAGCCCGACCTGCTGGTGCTGGACGAGCCAACGGCGGGGGTGGATCTGGAACACCAACAGCTGCTCGCCAGAGTGCTCGCAGCACACGCGGCCCGCGGGGTGGCAATCGTGCTTGTCGCGCACGAGCTCGGCCCGCTGGCCCGCCTCATCGACCGGGTGGTGGTGCTCCGCGACGGGCGGGTGACGTTTGACGGCACACCGGATGCCGAGGCAGCCGCCTTCGCGCACAGTCACGACCAGCACCATCCACTCGACCCGAACAGCGGCGGTGCCCGAGCCGTCGTGCTGGGCCCCGGTTGGCAGGCTGGCGAGCGCCGATGAGCTTGCTGGCGTACGACTTCATGCAGCGCGCGCTGATGGCGGCATTGCTCACCGGGCTGACCGCACCCGCCATCGGCACCTATCTGGTGCAGAAGCGGTTGGCGTTGCTCGGCGACGGGATCGGGCACATCGCCCTGACCGGGGTGGCCCTCGGCCTGCTCACCGGTCAAGCCCCGCTGCTCACAGCGGTGATTGTCGCCGTCGCAGGCGCCACCGTGATCGAGGTGTTGCGGCTGCGCGGCAGGGCCAGCGGCGATGTTGCGCTGGCGTTGTTCTTCTACGGCGGGATCGCCGCCGGCGTGTTGCTGACCGGCCTGGCTGGCGGCTCTGCCGCGACGCTGACCAGCTATCTGTTCGGTGCGTTGACGACCGTCTCCGATGCCGACCTGTTGCTGGTCGTCGTGCTGGCGGCGCTGGTGCTCACGGTGTCGTTGGGGTTGGCGCCGCAACTGTTCGCTGTCTGTCAGGACGAGGAGCACGCTCGGGTGTCCGGTATGCCGGTCGCGGCGTACAGCGTGCTGATCTCGGTTTTGGCCGCGGTCACCGTGACGCTCGCCATGCGCACCGTGGGGCTGCTGTTGGTGAGCGCGCTGATGGTGGTGCCGGTCGCCGCCGCACAGCAACTGACCAGGGCCTTTCGGGCGACGTTGGCCTTGGCGATGGCACTGGGTGTGCTGGCCGCGGTGAGTGGGGTGTGGGTCAGCTTCAGCGTCAACGCAGCCCCGGGGCCGACGATCGTGCTGCTGGCGTTGGCGGGCTTCGTGGTGGCCAGCCCGCTGGGCGGCTGGCTGCGCAGCCGGCGAGGGGTCACAATGCCGACCGACGACCTGCACGACCTGCACGACCTGCACGACGGCAAGGACTGAGGGGGCCCGCATGTCCGAGGGAACAGAGCTGACCGAGCTGGCTGACCACGCGTCCGCTGCTGGTCAGCGGCCGACCCGACAGCGGCGGGCTGTGAGCGCGGCGTTGGGCGAGCTGGACGAGTTCCGCAGTGCCCAAGAGATTTACGAGGTGCTGCGCGGCCGCGGCGAGCGGGTCGGGTTGTCGACGGTGTATCGGACGCTGCAGGGGCTCGCCGACCTCGGCGAGGTCGACGTGCTGCGGATCGACGACGGCGAGGCCCGCTATCGGCGTTGCAGCAGCGGGCACCACCACCACCTGGTCTGCCGCTCGTGCGGTCGCACCGTCGAGGTAGCGGGACCCACCGTCGAGCGGTGGGCCGAGCGGGTCGCCGCCGAGCACAACTTTCGCGAGGTGTCGCACACGCTGGAGGTCTTCGGCACCTGCGCAGCCTGCCCCTGACCCGCGATCCGTCACTTCTGGTGTGCTCATCCGTCACTTTTGGCCCGCTCATCCGTCACTTTTGGCGATGGTCGGTCAGGCAGTGCCATAACGGCGAGTGCGCCGTGCGTACTCCTCCACCGCAGCCCACAGTCGTCGCCGGTCCACATCGGGCCACGGCACGTCGTCGAAGACCAACTCGGCGTACGCCGACTGCCAGAGCAAGAAATTGGACAGCCGCTGCTCCCCCGACGTACGCCAGAACATGTCGACGTCGGGTAAGTCGGGCTCGTCCAGCGCCCGGGCGAGTACACGCTCGGTGACCTGCTCGGGGCGCAGAGTTCCTCCAGCGACCTGCTCGGCGACCGACCGAGCGGCATCCACCAGCTCGGCCCTGCCCCCATAGTTGACGCACATCGTGAGCGTCAGCACGCCGTTGTGCCGGGTGAGTTCCTCGGCGGCCTCGAGCTCGCGGATCACGCTGCGCCACAGCCTCGGCCGCCGCCCCGCCCACCGCACCCGTACTCCAAGGGCATGCATCTCGTCGCGTCGGCGGCGGATCACGTCCCGGTTGAACCCCATGAGGAAGCGCACCTCGTCTGGCGAGCGCCGCCAGTTCTCGGTGGAGAAGGCGTACGCAGACAGGTGTCTGACGCCGACCTCGATGGCACCCTCGACCACGTCGAAGAGGGCCGCCTCACCGGCCTCGTGCCCTGCGGTGCGCGGCAGCCCCCGTGCGCGGGCCCAGCGGCCGTTGCCGTCCATCACGATCGCCACATGCCCCGGCACGGCGCCGGCCGGCAGCGAGGGCGCGGTGGCTCCGGACGGGTGCGGTGTGGGCGCACGCGGTGCACGGCCCGACGGTGGGGTTGAGCTGCCGCTCATCCGCACCTCACCGGTCGACGTGGGTCAACGAGCGCAGGCCACGCTCCAGGTGCCACGCCAAATACGCGGCGACGAGCCTGGATGACTCCCGCCGGGTGCGGGCATCCGTCGCACCGGCCGCCTCCCAGTCGCCGGTCAGCAGCGCCGACAGCAGCCGTACCGTCTCCGGGGCCGGTGCGGCCGCGCCCGGTGGCCGGCAGGCGGGACAGACCACGCCGCCGGTCGACGCGCTGAACGATCGGTGCGGACCGGGTGCGCCGCAACGCGCGCACTCCTCGAAGCTCGGCGCCCATCCCGCCACCGACAGCGAACGCAGCAAGAAGGCGTCGAGCACCAACGACGGGTCGCGCTCGCCGCCGGCGAGCACCCGCAGGCCGCCGACAAGCAGCAGAAATTGCTGCACGGCCGGCTCCTGGTCCTCGCCTGCGAGCCGGTCAGCAGCCTCGAGCATCGCGGTGCCGGCGGTGTACGTCGGGTAGTCGGCACCAATCGTCATCGTCATCGCGTCCAGCGACTCGGCCTGCGTGATCACGTGCAGCGACCGGCCCTCCGCGAGCTGCAGGTCGACATGGCTGAACGGCTCCAGCCGGGCGCCGAAGCGTGACGACGTACGGCGTACGCCGCGTGCCACCGCCCGAATGCGACCGTGTCGGCGACTCAGCACCGTGATGATGCGGTCGGCCTCACCCAGCTTTTGAGTGCGCAGCACGATCGCCTCGTCGCGGTAAAGAGCCACTCCTGCATTGTGCCCGGCCGCGCTCTGCCACGTTTACGTGGCGCGCAGGTCCTTTACGTGGCATGCGCGCCACGTAAAGGGTGCGGCACCCACGTTTACGTGGCGCGCGGGGCGGGCGCGCGGCGGGCCGGCAGCGGGGCAGCGGGGTGGCGGCAGACTCAGACGACCGCGGACCTGCCCGCCCGGTTCACCGCCGACAGCACCGCACGCAATGACGCGGTGACGATGTTGGGATCGACGCCAACCCCCCACAGCACCTGGCCGCCGACGGCACACTCCACGTACGCGGCGGCCTGCGCGTCGTCGCCCGACGAGAGCGCGTGCTCGGTGTAGTCCAGCACCCGTACGTCGACTTCCAGCCCCGAGAGCGCGTCGACGAACGCCGCGATCGGGCCGTTGCCCTGTCCGTGCAGAGCGTGCGGCTCACCGTCGATGTAGACGTTCACCGTCAGCGCATCGTGCTCACCGGCCGCTGCCGACGTGTGCACCGAGTTGAGCCGAAGCCGGTCGTCCGGCGCGAGATACTCGGCGTTGAAGACCCGCCAGATCGTCTCTGCCGACACCTCACCGCCCTCGGCCTCGGTCAGCTGCTGCACGACCCGGCTGAACTCGATCTGCAGCCGCCGCGGCAGGTCCAGCTTGTGCTCGGCCTTCATCACGTAAGCGACGCCGCCCTTGCCCGACTGGCTGTTGACCCGGATGACCGCCTCATACGACCGACCGATGTCGTGCGGGTCGATCGGCAGGTACGGCACCTCCCAGGGGTGCTCGCTGACGGGCACCCCTGCGCCGGCGGCCTGCCGCTCGAGCGCCTCGAAGCCCTTCTTGATGGCGTCCTGGTGCGAGCCGGAGAACGCGGTGAAGACCAGGTCGCCTCCGTACGGGTGCCGCTCCCCGACCGGCAGCTGGTTGCAGTGCTCCACCGTGCGGCGGATCTCGTCGATGTCGGCGAAGTCGATCTGCGGGTCAACCCCCTGACTGAACAGGTTCATGCCCAGCGTCACCAGGCACACGTTGCCGGTGCGCTCGCCGTTGCCGAACAGGCAGCCTTCGATCCGGTCGGCACCGGCCAGGTAGCCCAGCTCGGCGGCGGCGATCGCGGTGCCGCGGTCGTTGTGCGGGTGCAGCGACAGCGCCACCGAGTCGCGGGACGCCAGGTGCCGTCCCATCCACTCGATCGAGTCGGCGTACACGTTCGGCGTGGCCATCTCGACCGTGGCAGGCAGGTTGATGATCGTCTGCCGCTGCGGCGTGGGCTGCCACACCGCGTTGACCGCGTTGCAGACATCCACGGCGAACTCGAGCTCGGTGCCGGTGTAGGACTCCGGGGAGTACTCGAAGGAAATGTCGGTGTCGGCCATGCTCTCAGCGAACTTGGCGCACGTCTGTGCACCCCGTACAGCGATGTCGCGGATGCCGTCGCGGTCCAGCCCGAACACCACCCGGCGCTGCAGCGTGGAGGTGGAGTTGTAGAGGTGCACGATGGCCTGCTTGGCTCCGCGTACGGACTCGAAGGTGCGCTCGATCAACTCGTCGCGGGCCTGGGTGAGCACCTGGATCGTGACGTCGTCGGGGATGAGGTCACCCTCGATGATCTCGCGGACGAAGTCGAAGTCGGTCTGGCTGGCCGACGGGAACCCGACCTCGATCTCCTTGTAGCCCATGCCCACAAGCAGCTCGAAGAAGCGGCGCTTGCGCTCGCCGCTCATCGGGTCGATCAGGGCTTGGTTGCCGTCGCGCAGGTCCACGGCACACCAGCGGGGTGCGGCGGTGATGGTGCGCTCCGGCCAGGTGCGGTCGGGCAGCTCGATGGGAGGGAATGCGCGGTAGCGCTCAAACGGCATACCGCTGGGCTGCTGGGGGTGTACGGCCATGGTGACGGGGCTCCTGGGTGGACGGTCAGGCGACCGGCGCGGCACGACTCCGCGACGAGGATCCGGCCTGGTCAGGCCTCGCCGCGGCACACAAGGAGGAGCAACACGTCGCGCATGGTGGCCCACAGACTAGCCCAGCACCGGAAACTCGGTCGACGGCACCGTCCACGTGGTGGTTGCCTTAGCCGCATGGGCGTCACCGAGCAGGTCAGTGAGCTGGATCCTGCGACGCTTAGTGAGACCGACGCGGCGGCGTTGGCATCGGTCGCGAACGCGGCCCAGGCTGCCGATGCACCGCACCTGGACCCGGTCGACGCAGCGCACGTGCGGCGGCGGCACTCCTACGGCTGGGACATGCACCCGACGCACCGGCTGCTGGTGACCTATGCCGGCGACATGCTCGCCGGGTACGCCGAGATCGGCATCAGCCACTGGGACAATCCCGATCTCGCGTTCATCGACCTCGAGGTTCACCCCGAGCACCGCGGCCGCGGCCTCGGTCGATCGTTGGTGCGGTGCGTCGACGAGGCGATCCGGCTGGACGGCCGCCCCCGAGTGTTGGCAGACGGATGGCTGGACAGTCCCCGCCAGGCATTCTGGGAGCGGCGCGGTTTCACCCTCGGGATGGTCGCCGCCCAGCGCCGGCTGCGCGTTGCTGACCTCGACCGGGCTGACCTCGACCGGGCCGGCCTCGACGACCTGCTGGCGCAGGCGGAGGCGGCGTCGAGCGACTACGAGTTGGTCGACCTGGCCAACCCGGCGCCACCCGACCTGGTGCCCGACCTGCTCACGGTGCACACCGCGATCAACGACGCACCCCTGGACGACCTCGTGCTCGAGGACGACGCCTGGCCAGCCGAGCGGGTGCGAGCCTACGAGCAGGCCATGACGGCGCGCGGCTTCCGGCTGCACCGACTCCTGGCCAAGCGGCGCAGCGACGGCGCGCCCGCTGGGCAGACGGTGATCGTTGTCGACGGTGACCGCCCGTGGATCGCCTCGCAGGAGGACACTGCCGTCGTCGCCGCGCACCGCGGGCACAAGCTGGGTCTGCGACTCAAGATCGCGATGCTGCGACTGCTGGCCGACCGTGAACCGCAGGTGCGCTACATCGACACCTGGAACGCCGAGTCAAACCGGCACATGCTGGCGGTCAACGATGCACTGGGTTGCTTCGTGGTCGGCCGCAGCGCCGAGCTGCAGCGACCCGGGTAGGTGGCCCGGGCAGGTAACAGGCTCAGAAACCGAGGCGGCGCAGCTGGCGGGGGTCGCGCTGCCAGTCCTTGGCGACCTTGACGTGCAGGTCGAGGTAGACCGGCGTGCCCAAGATGCGCTCGATCTGCGCGCGGGACTGTGACCCGATCTGTTTGAGCCGCTCACCGCGGTGCCCGATCACGATGCCCTTCTGGCTCTCCCGCTCGACGAACACCCGGGCCCGTACGTCCATCAGCGGCCGGTCCGGAGCACGATCGGCGCGCGGCACCATCTCCTCGATCACCACCGCGATCGAGTGCGGCAACTCGTCGCGGACCCCCTCGAGCGCCGCCTCACGGATGAGCTCGGCGACCAAGGTCTCCTCCGGCTCGTCGGTCAAATCCCCTTCGGGGTACAGCATCGGACCGGAGGGCAGTCGCGCGGCAAGCAGGTCGCTGAGCAGGTCGACGTTGTCCCCGGTCGTCGCCGAGACCGGCACCACCTCATCCCACGCAACGCCGACCCGCTCCCCCAGCTCGGCGACGGCGCTCAGATGCTCGGCGATGCGCCCCGGCTGCACCAGGTCGGTCTTGGTGGCCACGGCCACCACCGGTCGGCGCCGCAGTGCCGCGATCTCACCGACCAGATAGCGGTCACCCGGGCCGACGCGCTGATCGCACGGCAGGCACACGCCGATGACGTCCACCTCCGCCCAGGTGCTGCGGACCAGATCGTTCAGTCGCTCGCCGAGCAGGGTCCGCGGACGGTGCAGCCCGGGGGTGTCGACGACGATCAGCTGGCTGTCGGCACGGTTCACCAGGCCGCGGACGGCGTGCCGAGTGGTCTGTGGACGCGACGACGTGATCGCCACCTTGGCGCCGACCATCGCGTTGGTCAGCGTCGACTTGCCGGCGTTGGGTCGCCCGACGAAGCAGGCGAATCCACTGCGGAAACTGGCCTCTGGGCCGGGGGCAGGTGCTTCGCGGGTCACCGGGAGATCATCGCGCACCTGCTAGGGCTGCGGCCGGGGGCTGCACACCGAGCCGGGCGACCAACACCACGGCGGCACCGATCAGCACCGCGCCGAGCCACTGCACCGGCGTCATCGACTCAGCGAGCACCAGCACCGCCAACGCGGTCGCGACCACCGGCTCGACCAACCCCAGCGTCGCAGCCGTCGGCGCATCGACATGCCGCAGCCCGCGGTTGAACAGCGCGTACGCCAGCACCGTAGGCACCAGGGCGAGCCAGGCCAGCATCAGCAGTCCGTCGACGCTGGCCACCCACGACCAGTCCGCCAGGACGAGCACCGGGCTGATCAGCACGACAGCCAAGGTGAACACCACCGGCAGCGAGGAATCGAGGGTCTGCCGCAACCGCAGCAGACCGCCGCTAGCGATGATGTAGCCGGCGTAAGACGCGGCCGCACCCAGGGCGAGCAGCAACCCGAGTGGGTCGTTGCGGCCGAGCCCATCACCGACACCCACAAGCAACACGAGCCCCAGCAGCCCGACGAGCGTCGATACCAGCCAACCGGCGGTCGGTCGGCGGGTCCGCACGGTCACCGCCAGCCCGGTGAGCAACGGTGCGGAGCCGATCGCCACCAACGTGCCGGACGCGACACCGCTGCGGACGACGGCCGCGAGGAAGCACACCTGGAAGGACGCCTGCGCCACCGCGGCTCCCCAGACCACCGGCGAGCGCACCAGCCCTGCGACCACCCGGGAACCGGCGCCCGCGGCGGCGGATCCTCGTCGGTTTCGCCGGGCGACGACCACGCCAAGCCCGACCATCACCAGCGCAGACAGCAACAGCCGGGCGAACGCGACCGCGAACGACGAGGCATCGTCGGGTCCGAGAACGCGGGCGGTGCCGACCGTGCCGAACAGCGCGGTGCCCGAGATCACCAAGAGGGCACCGGGCGACCGGCTCATGTGTGCTCCTGGCTCCTGAGCTGCCCACTCGAGTCGGCGACCAGGACGGGTGTGCCGGGACCGGCGAGGTCTGCGATCACCGCTAGGTCGGCGTCGGCCGCGGCGTCGGCGTCGGTGACAACCGCCGCGGCCTCCAGCCCGGTCGCGCCGGACGAGACGGCCATAGCGGTTGCCAGCGCCAGAGCCGAGACCTGCAGCGACGGCAACGCCACGGTGGCCGCGGTGTAGGTGCGGCCGTCGAGGTCGCGTACGGCTGCCCCCTCGCGCGCACCCGTACGCGCTCGGCTGCTGCGTGCCAGCACGATCAGCTTGCGGTTCTCCGGATCGGTGACGTCAACATTCACCCCGCTGACGCTAGCCAACCGTCGACGCCGGTCAGATCCCACCTCGTCCACGGCTGCCGGTCGCGTCACCGAACAGTGGCGCGAGCGCATCCCAGCGGGCGATCTCGCACCCGTTCGTGCGGGAGAAGCTGGCGTCCACCGGCTCGCCACGCCACCGGCCCTGCACCGTCGCGGTCTGCGGGCCGCCGTAGATTTGGGTGCACAGCTGGTGCTTGGGCACCGGCTGCAAGGCTGCGGCCGCTTGGCCCAGTGCAACACACGCAGTGTCCGGGTCGGGATGGTCGCCGGCGGGCGGGTCGCAGCGCAGCCGGAAGGTCTGCTCGGCCTTGCCGGCATCCGCGCGGACCGTGACGGTCAGCTCGCTGTCATCGGACACGGTCGACTCCTCGCCAGACGTCCGGGCCGTCCCGGTCTGCGCGGCCCCGGAGCCACAACCGGCGACCAGCACCAGCACGCACGTCACCATCAACACCCAGGATGCTGCCGAAACCCGGCTCACCTCACTCTGACGCACCGCAGAGCCGGCTGGTTCCGCTTGCCGGGCGGGACCTCACCTGCACATCGGTGCCTCAGGCTGCCCGCATCATCGGCCAGCGTCGATCGAGACGATCGTCGGCTGCTCGGACCCGGAGTACCCGACCCAGCCCAGGTAGGGCGCGGGGTCCAGCCCCGCCCAGTCCAGCGTGACCGGGTAGGTCTCGCCGAGCTGGGCGTCGATCGACTGCGGGTCGACCGTCATGTTGCCGGCCGGACCCGTGCGCACCGCGTAGTTGGTGAGCGTGTAGTCACCGGGCTTGCCATCACTGGTCGCGAACGCGTTCACGAACACGTAGTAGTTGCCGGGCTCCGGGTCGATCAGTTCGACACGCTCGTCGGCCGACCCGGTGGCGCTCTGCCCGGCGAACGCGGTGAACGACTCGTTGACGACGAACAGGTCGAAGTCGTCGGCGTCATCGGCGGCGTCCAGGTCGACGCGTGCCAGCGACGTCCCGGCATCGACCTGGAACCGGCTAACCGCCGTGCTGGCGTTGCCGGCCGGGTTGAGGGTCAGCGCGCCGGGGGCGAGCGTCCCTTCCTCGACCACACCCTTGCTCAGCCCGTTGACCGTGAGGTCGATCGTGGCATCCGCACCGGCGGTGATGTCGTAGGTCAGGCTCCCGTCGGTGCCGGTCCCGGACACCTCTGCCGGGGCAGCGACCGACACCGGATTGACCACCATCGGGCTGCGCACCTCGAAGTCCCGAGACTTCCAGGTGAGGTGGCCCTGGGCATACTCGCCGAACGGCGCGCCCGCGTGGCTGAACGTCACCTTGTAGGTCGCCTTGGCGCCCGGCGAGACGATCAGCTGGCGAGGACTGACGTCCACGTCGATGCCGTCCATGCCGCTAACGGTCGGCCGCAGGTACAACGTCTCGTCGCTGACGTTGGTGACGGTACGGCGCACCCGCTCCTTGCCCGCGAGCTCGTTGACCGCGATCGACGGCTGGTTGAGCTGGCTGGCGTCCAGCGCGCGAGCGCCGGGGTAGCCGATGTCGACGCCCTGCCCGAGCAGGAAGTCGGCCCAGTCGTCGACGTCCGCGTCGTACACCAGACCGGGCTCGCCGAACTCGCGCGGGTCGACGAACCCGGCACCCTGCTCGAACGCCGAGGTGGTGGTGGCGTGGTCGAAGGCGGTGGTCATCATCGCCGACTTGATCTCCATCGGCGTCCACGCGGGGTGCAGGTCGCGCAGCAGCAGACCGAGCCCGGCGATGTGCGGCGACGACATCGAGGTGCCGGAGTAGAAGTCGTAC
>JACCYS010000134.1 GCA_013696365.1 Nocardioidaceae bacterium | reverse complement strand
GTGGGCGGGTGCCCGGCGCCCAAGGGTCGGACAGCCGCTCGAAGACGTCGGACACCTCGGCCTGGTCGTAGACGTGCCGTGCGCGGCCGACCACCTGCACGCTCCACCCCGAATTCATCAGGTCGTCGATCTCGTCGGCCTCGATGGTCGCCGCCTGGCGCCACGCCGACTTCACGGCGCCAGACGGTGGGGTCGTCCGGGGACGGGCTCTGGCGCAGCGTGTGGCGCACAGGGGCTGTGCTGGTGCACGGGGACCACCTCCACGTTCGACGCTAAGCCGCCTCGGGTCATCGGAGAACTGCTGCAAGCCCCCAGTTCACGGGACGTCCGACCTTCGTCACGATGCACGGACAGCGACTGAGTGGCCCCGAGGGCCACCGATGAGGGCATAGAAAACTTCTTCCGAGCAAGGGCGGGGCCAACGGCACACCGGCGGGGCCGGGAACACCAACGTTGATGAAGGTCGCCGCTCGCGTTGATGTTGCCCGCGCAGTCGGCTACCGTGGATCGATACCCCCCTGGGTATCTCGAAAGGATGCAGGACATGGACGTGGACATGACGCAGCTGGGCGACGTGGTCGGGCGGTTGAAGCGCGCGCAGGGCCAGATCGGCGGGATCGTCCGCATGATCGAGGACGGTCGCGACTGCTCGGAGGTGGTGGCCCAGCTGGCCGCGGCCTCCCGGGCGCTGGACCGGGCCGGCTTCAAGATCATCGCCACCGGCATGCGTCAGTGCATGGTCGAGGGCGACGACGGCACTCGCCGTCTCGACCAGGCCGAGCTGGAGCGCATGTTCCTATCCCTCGCCTGACCCACCAATCGAGCAGCACCGGCACTGACACGAAATGAAGGAGTCATCCACCATGGACTACCAGCGCACCATCACCGTCGACCTGGCCTACGACGAGGCCGTCAGCCGCACCCGAGAGGCCCTGGCCGAACAGGGATTCGGGATCCTCACCGAGATCGACGTCCAGGCGACGCTGAAAGAAAAGCGTGACCTCGACATGGAGCCGTACGTCATCCTCGGCGCCTGCAACCCCGACCTGGCGCACCAGGCGTTGGAGATCGACCGCAGCATCGGAGTGTTGCTGCCGTGCAACGTGGTGGTCGGCAGCCGCGACGGTGGGTCGACGGTGCAGATCCTCGACCCGCAGCTGATGGCCTCGGTCACCGGGCTGCCGGAGCTGCAGCCCATCGCCGACGAGGCAGCATCTCGGCTGCAGGCGGTTCTCGACAGCCTGACCCGCTGATCCCCTGCTGCGGAACGGGCACCACCCGCAGGCAGCCGACTTGCCACGACAGGAGCGCACATGATGCATCCGAAGACGGTTCACCAGCGACGCGACGAGCTTCAGCTGATCGACGTATGCGAGCACGAGGAGTTGGCCGATGGCCGCATCGCCGCGGCGATGTACATCCCCATGAACGAGATTTCCAGCCGACTTGAGCAGATCGACCGCGACCGGACGGTCGTTGTCGTGTGCCGCAGCGGGCGGCGCAGCGAACAGGTGGCCGACTATCTCAACCAGTCGGGCTTCACCGCGCACAGTCTGACCGGCGGCATCCAGCAGTGGGCCGAAGACGGCCTGCCACTGAGGCTGACCGCCCGTCCATTTCAATCGGATATACCCCTACCCGGTACGGAAGGAATCATGATCCACATCGAGACGATCGAGACCAGCAGCCTCGGCGACCGCAGCTACCTGGCCACCGACGGCCACATCGCCGTGGCCGTCGACCCGCAACGAGACATCGACCGCGTCCTGGACCTGTTGAGCGCTA
The DNA here is from genome assembly GCA_013696365.1 of Nocardioidaceae bacterium. Taxonomy (GTDB): domain Bacteria; phylum Actinomycetota; class Actinomycetes; order Propionibacteriales; family Nocardioidaceae; genus JACCVL01. The sequence continues at coordinate 8,478 of JACCYS010000134.1, read as the reverse complement.
GGGGGATACGGCTCACCCATGTCGTGGAGACGCACGTCCACAACGACTACGTCACCGGCGGGCTCGACCTCGCCCGGCGCACCGGCGCAGACTATGTGCTCCCCGCCGACAGCGGCGTCGCCTTCAAGCACGTCGCCGTCGCCGATGGTGACGCGATCGAGACGGGCGAGCTCCGCCTGCGGACGCTGCACACCCCCGGCCACACCCACCACCACGCCAGCTACGTCCTGGAGAGCACGGACGGTGACGTCCGCGGCGTCTTCACTGGCGGGTCGATGCTGTATGGCACGACCGGACGCACCGACCTGGTCGGCCCCGAGCACACGACCGAGCTCACCCACGCCCAGTTCCACTCGGTGCAGCGGCTGGCTCGCGAGCTGCCGGGCGAGACCGAGGTGCTTCCCACCCACGGGTTCGGGAGCTTCTGCTCCGCGACGCCCAGCGACACCGATGCCTCTACCGTGGGCATGCAGGCCAAGGTGAACCCGGCGCTCACGTTGGCCGAGCAGGACTACGTCGACGAGCTGATCGCCGGGCTCGACGCGTACCCCGCCTACTACGCCCGCATGAGCCCGGCCAACCGACGCGGCCCCGCGCCGGTGGACCTGTCCCTGCCCCAGCCCGTCGACCCCGGCGAGCTCAGGCGCCGGATCGAGGCCGGCGAGTGGGTTGTCGACCTGCGTGAGCGCACCGCCTTCGCCGCTGGGCACCTCGCCGGCTCGCTCGCGTTCGAGCTGGCCGACCCGTTCGTCACCTACCTGGGCTGGCTGTACAGCTATGGCTCCCCGCTCACCCTGATCGGAGACACCGAGCAGCAGGTCGCCGACGCCCGTCGCGAGCTGGTGCGCATCGGCATCGACGACCTCGCCGGCGCAGCCATCGGGAACATCGCCGACCTGGCCGACGGACAACCGCTGCAGTCCTACCCGGTCACCGACTTCGCCGGGCTCGCCGAGGCGATGGCATCGGGCGATGTGCAGGTCCTCGACGCCCGGCTCGACGGCGAACGCGAGGCGGGGCACGTACGCAGCTCCCAGCACATCCCGCTGCATTCACTCGCCGAGCGGATCGACGAGGTCCCGACCGGCGAGGTCTGGGTCTACTGCGGGTCGGGCTACCGCGCGGCCATCGCCGCGTCGGTCCTGGAGGGGCCCGAACGTCAGCTGGTGCTGGTCAACGACACCTACGACAACGCCTCCGCGGCCGGACTGGAGGACAGCGAATGAGCACGACCACCTTGCCCGACCGCGTCGACCCAGGCACGGCCGTGGGCTGGGCCCGCGACCCCGACGCGCTCACGGTCATCGACGTGCGCAACCCGGCGGAGTTCGAGACCAAGCACATCGCCGGCTCCTACAACGTGCCGCTGGACCTGCTCGGCGAGCACGCCGAGCAGCTGGCTGCCCGGCTGGACCGCCAGGTGCTGCTGGTCTGCCAGTCCGGTGTCCGCTCCGCGCAGGCACAGAAGCAGCTGGCGGGCGTCGGGATGGCGAACCTGCACGTCCTCGAGGGCGGGGTCCCGGGCTACGAGGCGGCCGGCGGCAAGGTCAAGCACGGCCGCTACCGCTGGTCACTGGAACGCCAGGTCCGCATGGTTGCCGGGTCACTGGTGGTAGCCGGTGTCACGGCCGCTTTCTGGACACCCAAGGCGAGGCTGCTCGCCGGCGCCGTCGGTGCCGGTCTGGCCGTCTCCGCCTTGACCGACACGTGCACGATGGGCCGGGTCGCCGGTGACGGCGGCGATCGCTCTCGGCCTCGTCGTCGGCGTCCTGCTCGGGCTGCTGGGCGGCGGCGGGTCGATCCTCGCGGTGCCCGCCCTGGTCTACGGGGTGGGCCTCCCACTGTCGGCGGCGATCCCGACGTCACTGCTCGTCGTCGCGATCTCCGCGGCCACCGCACTGCTCCCGCGGCTGCGACACGACCGCGTGCAGTGGCGCATCGCGGGTGTCTTCGGTGCGGCCGGCGCGGCCGCCGCCTTCGGCGGAGCCGCGGCCAACCAGCTGTTGGATCCCCGGTTGGTGCTCGTTGGTTTCGCGGTGCTGATGGCTGCCGCCGGTGTGCAGATGCTGCGGGAGCGGCCGGAAGTCGGCGGGGACTGCGCCCTCCCGATGGTGGGGTGCACTGGCGCGGCTGCCTGCCCAAGGCCATCGGTTCGGGTCTGGTGATCGGCTTCCTCACCGGTCTGTTCGGGGTCGGCGGCGGTTTCCTCATCATCCCGGCCCTGCTGCTGTTCCTGGGGCTGCCCATGACCGTGGCCGTGGGCACGTCGCTGGTCATCATCGTCGTCAACTCGGCGGCCGGCTTTGCGGCGCACCTGGGCTCGGCCGACCTCGACTACCGGGTTGCGGCCGCGTTCGCCCTGGCCGCGGTCGCCGGCTCACTCCCGGCGGCCAAGATGGCGACCCGGCTGCACGCGGACCCAATACGCCGCTGGTTCGCGTACCTGGTCTTCGCCGTGGCGGTGTTCGTGGTCGTGCAGGCTCTGCTTGATCCGGCAGCTGCCGGGTGACCGGCGGGGGTTGCGGTGACGAAGCGAATCGACCCGGGGGACGTCCGCGTACAAGTTGCCACTAAGAAGTTGTACATTGGGCTCATGGACGTAGCGATCAGTACCTTGCGCGCCGAGCTATCTCGCTGGATCGAGCGAGCGCGGGCAGGCGAGGAGGTGATCGTCACCGACCGGGGCACTCCGGTGGCACGGCTACTCCCGGTCGACACGGCACCGCTGCTCGACCAACTCGTCCAGAATGGAGTGCTGAGCAGACCGCGCCGGGCCGGTCGGCCCACCGCGCGCGACGCGACCCGGGTTCGTGCGAGCGGCCCGGTGGCTGACTTGGTGAGCGAGCAGCGCGACTGACGAGCGTGGCCATCGTGTACTTCGACAGCAGCGCTTTCGTGAAGCTGGTCGTAGAAGAGGACGGCAGCGACCTCGCCGCCGCACTCTGGGACGGATGCGACGCAGCCGTGTCCAGCAGACTCGCATACCCCGAAGTACGCGCCGCGCTGGCCGCCGCCGGGCGCGCTCATCGCCTGGATCGGGTTGACCAGGGTCGTGCCACGGCGGCGTGCGAGGACTTCTGGTTGGCGACACGGGTGGTCGAGCTGACCGAGCTCGTCGCCACCCGCGCCGGACAGCTGGCCAACCAACACGCGCTCAGAGGCGCCGACGCGGTGCACCTGGCCAGTCTGCTCGCCGTCGGCGCCACCGAAACTCTGTTCGCGGTGTGGGACGAGCGACTACGAGCCGGGGCAAAGGCAGCGGGCGTGCAGCTGGCTCCGCTGGGATAGGTAGTGCGGGGTCGACAGGAACCGGTTGACGTCCGCCTCGCGGCTGGTGCATCCACCACACCCACGGGTCGACGACCCCACCGTCGCTGGCCGCACGTGACCGGGGCGAGACTGACCCGGTGCGCGTACTGGTTGTCAACGCCGGGTCGTCCAGCCTGAAGATGCGCCTGCTCGACGGTGCGGACGCGATCGTCGGCAGCGCGGAGCTGCCGGCGAACACCGACGGCTTCGACACCGGCAGGCTGGCCGACATCCTGCACGGCTGGGGCAAGCCGGATGTGGTGGGCCACCGGTTCGTCCACGGCGGCACCTCATTCACCGGTCCCGTACTGGTCGACGCCCCGGTCCGCGACGAGCTCGAACGGCTCACCGACCTGGCCCCGCTGCACCAGCCGAAGTCCCTGGCCGGGTTGGACGCCGTGAGCGCGCAGCTGCCCGACGTCCCAGCTGTGGCGTGCTTCGACACCGCCTTCCACACCACGATCCCGGCGGCCGCCGCGACGTACGCGGTCCCGCGGGAGTGGCGCGAGCGCTACGGGATCCGCCGGTACGGCTTCCACGGGCTGTCCCACGCCTACTGCTCCAGTCGCGCCGCGACGCTGCTCGGCCGGTCGCCGCGGGGGTTGCGGGTCGTGAGCTGCCATCTCGGTGCGGGCGCCTCGCTGGCTGCGGTCGTCGACGGCCGCAGCGTCGACACCACCATGGGCTTCACCCCGCTCGAGGGGCTGGTCATGGCCACCCGGTCGGGCACCGTCGACCCCGGCATGGTGCTGTGGGTGCAGGAGCACGCGCAGCTGTCCGCGGCTGAGGTGTCTGCCGCGCTGCTGGAGCGCTCGGGTCTCCGGGCCCTGGCGGGCACGCCCGACATGCGTGCGGTCGTCGAAGCCGCTGCACGCCATGACGCCGCCGCGACGCTCGCCCTCGACGTCTACGTTCACCGGCTGGTGGCAGCCGTCGCCGCCATGACCGCCGCAGCGCAAGGCCTGGACGTCCTCGCCTTCACCGGCGGGGTCGGCGAGCACGCGCCCGAGGTGCGGCGGCGGGCCGCCCAGCGGCTGGGGTTCCTGGGCGTCGCGATCGACCCGCAGCAGAACGAGAACGCGCACGACGACGCAGAGATCACCACGGCCGACGCCGCCGTACGAACGCTCGTCATCACCGCCCGCGAAGACCTGCAGATCGCGGCCGAGGCGCGGCGGCTGACCGACTGAGTCGCCAAGCGACGCGGGGCGGCGGCCGGCAGCGCCACTGGGCCGGGCGGCGGTGTTCGCCGCGAAGCTGCTGCGCGAGTGACCCACGCCAAAGTCCGAGCGCTGCTTGGCCCGCCGCTGGTAGGTTCGTGGCCTCGAGGGAAGGGGCCTCCGATGCCCGTGTTCATGATCGAGCGGCGGTTCGCCGAGGAGCTCGAGGTAACCGCAGAAGTCGCCGACGGCATCAACCGGATCAACGACGAGGAGGGGGTGCACTGGCTGTACTCGTTCCTGTCCGCCGACAAGCGCAAGACCTACTGTCTGTACGAGGCGCCCTCCGCGCAGGCGATCGGTGCGGCCGCGCAGCGGGCCGGACTGCCCGCCGATGTGATCGTCGAGGTGAGCCACAAAGTGCTGGCCTCCGGGTCGCTTATCCCCACCTGATTCCCACCTGACTAACGGGTGCCCCGAGTGGCGCTAGTCGAGCAACCCGTTGGTGACCGCATACATCGCCGCCTGCGTGCGGTTCGCGCAGCCGGTCTTGGTCAGGATGCTGCGCACGTGGTTGGCCGCCGTGTTCTCGCTGATGAATAGCCGCTCGGCGATCTCGCGGTTGATCAGCCCGTCACCGAGCAGGCGTAGCACGTCGACCTCGCGGGCGGTCAGGTCACTCGGCCGCTCGGCAACAGCGGCCGGACGCGGGGGGCCGGGAAGCTGCCGCATCACCCGGACCAGCCCCAGCGGCTCGCCGATCGAGTGCACGCGCCGCGCCAGCTTCTTGACCTCGCCTTTGGCGTCGCCCCGACGGGACCGGTGGACGGCCAGTGCGGTGAGGGTCTGGGCACGGTGCACTGGCGCGCCCATCCGGGTGTCCATCTCCAGCGCAGCAGCGAAGCACTCCTCGGGCTCGCCGAGCCCCAGCAGCGAATCGACGGCGCCCAGGTAGCGGTCGGCGCTCCCGAACAGGGCGACGAACTGGCCCGCGACCAGATTAAGCCCGGCGTAGTCCGCGAGCAGCGGCCGCAGTCGACGCCCGGCCGCCCGATCCTCGAGGTGCAGTGCCGCCTCCACCAGGAAGGCCAGCACCCCCGGCCACTGCGCGGAGTCCTGGTAGCGCGGCAGCTCCTCGTCCAACACCCACCAGAGCAGCCGCGCGGCGGGCTCGTCGAGCGCCAGCTCGGTGTACAGGGCGAGCAGGCCGGGCGCCCAGTGCTCGGTGGGCCGCTCCTGGCCGGTGACGAGCCCGCGCACCTGCTCCAGCGCACCGGTCTCTCGCCGGATCATGTACGTCTGCACCGCGTATGGGCCCTCGGTGTCGTCGGTGCCGAAGGACTCGCCTAGCTCGAGCATCTCCCGGCAGGTGCGGCCGGCGGCGGTGAAGTCACCGTGGATGAACTGCCGGCCGTACCGCACGCAGCCAGCCATGTAGTCGTAGAACCCCTGCCCGGTGACGCGCGCGCTGCGGGTCAGGTCGTCACCTGCGGCGCGCAGGCCCACGGGCTCCCCCTGGAGGTAGGAGATCACCCCGCGGTAGTAGGCGGCCGGCCCAAGCTGACCTATGTCCCCGGTGCGGTCGACCAGCCGGGAAAGCTCGGTCGCCCGTGCCAGCTTTGCGGGCGCGTCCTGCGGTCGCAACCCCTGCCAGAGGCTGGCCTGCAACGCGTGCGCCAGCACGTGGTCGTCGTCCAGCGCTCGGGCGAGCTCGATGGCTTGCGCACCCAGCGAGCCGGCCTCGTCGGTGGCCCCGGTGAAGGCTAACCCCCGGCCGAGGCTGGCCAGCGCACGAACGTAGTCGGGGTCTGTCCGTTCGTGCTTCGCGCCGACCAGCGCATCACGCAACAGCTCGACGGCGCGATGCCCGGGACGGCCCGGTGGCCACGAGGCGGCCTCGTACCCGATCGACGCCTGCAGCCGGTGGGGCGAGCCGACCGACGTGGCTACCTGCTCGTCCAGCAGGCGTGCCCGGGCGAAATTGCCGCCGAGCAGGTGGCTGCGCGCGGCGGAGTGCTGCAGCTCGTCCCTGCGGTCCGGCGCCTCGCTGAGCGAAGCCGCCTGCTCAAACCAGCCGGCGGCGTCCTCGTGGGCGAGGCTGCGGTCGGCCCAGTGCGCCGCCTCGGTGAGGTAGCCGACCGCCTTGTCCTGGAAGCCGAGCCCGGTCGCGTTCGCGTAGTGGTGGGCAACCCGCTGCACATGCGGGCCATCTGCTGGCAGCTGCCGCTCCAAGACCTCCGCAAGGCGGGCGTGCTCTTGGGCTCGCCGTGACACAGGCAGCAGGTCGAGGACGGCCTGCCGGGCGAGCGCGTGCGGGAAGCGCGCGGTGCTCTGCGAGCCGGACGGCCACTCCAACAACCCGCTGGCAACGGCCTCGTCCAGCGCGGTGAGGGTGGTGTCTGATGACCAGGCGGCGGCGTCCACGAGCGTCGCGATGTCGACGTCTTCCCCCATGACCGCGGCGAGCTCGAGAGTCTGCCGGTGCGGCGCGGCCAGTCGGTTCAGCCGGCTCTCGATGGTGTCCCGCACCGAGGTCGGCACCGGCAGGCTTGCCTGCCGCAACGCCGCCAGACCGCCCCGGCCGGCCAGGTCCCGCCACAGCTCACGCAGGAAGAACGGATTGCCGGCGGTCTGGTCGTGGAGCCGCCGGGCGTACCAGGGTGCACGGTGTGCTGGGACACCCGCCTCCCTGACCAGGTAGTCGGCGATGTCGTCGACGTCCAGGCCCGCGAGGTCGAGACGTTGCACGCCGTCGAGCCGGTACAGCTCGGCGATGTCGTGCACCAGCGCCGGTGAGTGCTCGGGCGCGGTGGTGCGGTGGGTGACGACCACGAGCAGGCGCGTCTGGGCCGTGCGCTGGACGATGTGGCGCAGCAGCTGCAGCGCCGCCGTGCTGGCCCAGTGCACGTCCTCGAGCGCGAGGAGCACCGGACGCTGCTCGGCAGCAGCCCGCACCGCGGCGCTGGCAGCCTCGTAGAGCTCGCGCCGATACTCGCGCTCAGAGTCGGTGTCCGTCCCAATCCCGCGCCGACCGGCCAGCACCAGCAGCCGGTCTACCCAACGGTCATCGTCGGCTCCGTCGCGGCCGGGTACTGCACCGGGAACGGTCAGCTGCTTGTCCGTGATCGCCGGCAGCAGGGCATCGACGGGTTCCAGGAACGGCTGGTACGGCGCACCGAAGTCCGCGACGCAGGTGCCCACCAGCACGGCGGCCCCTTGTTGCTGGGCCGCGGTCGCCATCTCGGCCAGCAGCCGCGACTTGCCGGCGCCGGCCTCACCGCCGACAAACACCAGCTGGCGGGCGCACCGGGTGGCCGCCGACCACGCGTCGTGCAGCGTCGTCAGCTCTGCTCGCCGGCCCACGAACTCCGGCCGACCTGGGCTCGACCAGTGCGCGGGCAGCGGCGGAGGTGCCCAGCCGGCCACCTCGTCATGGTATCGGCGGCTCCGCCGGGCGTACATGGTCAGATCTCGCTACCCGTCCCGATCGTCGAAGTGGCTCAGTTCTGGTCATGCGCGGGCAGGAAGCCAGCACCTAGCGTCGGTCCTGACCGTCGGCACCAGGCTGGACGGTCGGCTCGAACCGAGGAGAGATCGTGACCACCACGCAATCAGTCCACGACTTGACCACCCGGCTGAGCGGGTCGGTCACCACCCGGGACGACGGCGATTACGAGCAGGCCCGCCGGGTCTATAACCACATGATCGACGCGCGGCCGGAAGCAATCGTCCGCTGCGCCAGCGCCCAGGACGTGGCCACGGTGGTGGCCTACGCCCGCGAGACCGGCACCGAGCTGGCCGTACGCGGTGGGGCGCACAGCGTCCCCGGCTTCGGCACCGCCGACGACGCCGTGGTTGCCGACTTGTCCGGCATGCGCTCGGTGTCGGTGGACCCGGAGGCGCGCACCGCCACGGCCGGCGGCGGCGCCACCTGGGGCGACTTCAACGAGGCGACACAGCCGTACGCCCTGGCCACCACCGGCGGGATCATCTCGACGACCGGCGTGGG
>JACCYS010000105.1 GCA_013696365.1 Nocardioidaceae bacterium | reverse complement strand
AACCACAGCCGGACGAACCGTACGTCCCGCTCCTCGATCGACCGCAGCACGAAATCCTCTTGCTTGCCCATGCGGACAGCATGGCGGATCACGCAGCCGCACCGCCCGATGCACCCCCACTGCCGCCAACATTAGGCTGTGGCGGTGCCTCAGTTGCGGCTCGCCCTCGCGCAGATCAACTCCACCGTCGGCGACCTCGACGGCAATGCCGACCTGGTGGTCGCCGCGGCCACTCGGGCGGCCGAGCAAGGGGCCCACGTGGTGGCCTTCCCAGAGATGGCGCTGACCGGCTACCCGATCGAAGACCTGTCGTTGCGCCGGTCCGTGGTCGAGGCCTCCCGCCGCACCGTTGGCACGGTTGCCGAGCAGCTGGCCGGGGCAGGGCACGGTGAGCTGGTGGCGGTCGTCGGCTTTCTCGACCGCGACCCCAGCCGCGACCCGGCAGCGGCCGAGGTGACCGGGGTGCCAAAAGGGTCGCCGCAGGATGCGGTCGCAGTCCTGCATCGAGGCGAGGTGGTCGTTCGCCAGGCCAAGCACCACCTGTGGAACTACGGCGTCGGCGACGAGTACCGACACTTCGTCGCCGGTGACGCCCTGAACGTGCTGCGGGTCGCCGGCGTCGACGTGGCGCTGGCGGTCTGTGAGGACATCTGGCGCGATCAGCTGCCCGCCGCGGTGGCCAGCACCGGCGCCGGGCTGCTGCTGGTCGCCAACGCCTCGCCGTACGAGCGCGCCAAGGACGACACTCGGCTCGAGTTGTGCGCCCAGCGGGCCCGGCAGGCCGGGTGCGTGTTGGCCTACAGCAACCTCGTCGGCGGCCAGGACGAGCTGGTCTTCGACGGCGACTCGATCGTGGTGGACGCCAGCGGCACCCAGCTGGCGCGCTCGACCCAGTTCGCCGAGGAACTGCTGGTGGTCGACCTCGAGCTGCCGGCCGCGGGCGAGCCCACCCGGGAGCGCGATCAGCAGACGGCCGGTGGGCTGCGGGTGCTTCGGACGGTGCTCAGCACCGAGCCCGTCGCGCCATACCCCCCGCTGGCGCAACCGCCGGCTGAGCGCCTGGACGACCTTGGCGAGGTGTGGCACGCGATCGTGCTCGGGCTGCGCGACTATGCCCGCAAGAACGGCTTCAGCTCGGCGCTGCTTGGCATGTCCGGTGGCATCGACTCGTCTGTCGTGGCGGCGCTGGCTTGTGATGCTCTTGGACCCGCGGGCGTACATGGGGTGTCCAATCCGAGCGCGTGGTCGACCGAACACTCGCGCACCGATGCAGCCGAGCAGGCCAGGCACACCGGGCTGCAGCTGCGTACGGTGCCGATCGCGCCGATGGTGGCTGCCTACGACCAGGCGCTGCCCGGTCTTGACGGGCTGGCGGCGGAGAATCTGCAGGCCCGCATCCGTGCGGTGGTGTGGATGGCGCTGTCGAATGCCGAGGGGCACCTGGTGCTCGCCTGCGGCAACAAGTCCGAGCTGGCGACCGGCTATTCCACGATCTACGGTGACGCGGTCGGCGGCTACGCCCCGATCAAGGATGTCCCCAAGACTGTGGTCTGGCAGTTGGCGCGCTGGCGCAACGACTGGGCGCAACAGCGTGGCCAGACCCCGCCGATCCCGGAGAACGCGATCAGCAAGCCGCCGAGCGCCGAGCTGCGACCGGGACAGCTGGACAGCGACTCGCTGCCTGCCTACGACGTGCTCGACGAGGTGCTCGACCGCTACGTCGAGCAGGACGCGAGCATCGCCGACCTGGTCGGCGCCGGATTCGACCCGGCGCTGGTCGAGCACGTGGTGCGGCTGGTCGACACCGCGGAGTGGAAACGCCGGCAGTACCCGCCCGGCCCGAAGATCTCGGTGCGCAACTTCGGCCGCGATCGCCGGCTGCCGATCACCAACGCCTGGCGCGAGCAGGTCTCGCCGGGCGAGGCTTAGTCTGGTACCAGTCCGGGGACCTCACTCTCGAGGCCTCGAGATATGGAGGTCGTCCGATGTCCGCAGCCCAGTCCGCAGGCACTCCCCTGGTGCGCCGCGTACGCACCCACCATCTGCAGCAGATGAAGAACCGTGGCGAGCGTTGGGCGATGCTCACCGCCTATGACCAGTACACCGCCGCGACCTTCGACGAGGCGGGCATCCCGGTTTTGCTGGTCGGCGACTCTGCAAGCAACAACGTCTACGCCAACGAGACGTCGCTGCCGGTGACCGTCGACGAGCTGATCCCGCTGGTGCGCGCGGTCGCCAGGTCGGCAGCGCGAGCGCTGGTCGTCGCCGACCTGCCGTTCGGGTCGTACCAGGGCTCGCCCGAGCAGGCGTTCGCCACCGCGGTGCGGTTCATGAAGGAGGCCGGCGCGCACGCCGTCAAGCTCGAGGGCGGGATGCCGATGCTGCCGCAGGTGCGGCTGCTCACCGAGGCCGGGATCCCGGTGATGGCCCACGTCGGCTTCACCCCGCAGAGCGAGCACCAGCTGGGCGGCTACCGGGTGCAGGGTCGTGGGGCCGAGTCGGACAAGGTGCTCGACGAAGCGGTCGCGCTGCAGGATGCGGGCGCGTTCGCGGTGGTGATGGAGATGGTGCCGGGTGACATCGCCCGCGAGGTGACCGCCAAGCTGACGAT
>JACCYS010000250.1 GCA_013696365.1 Nocardioidaceae bacterium | reverse complement strand
GCACCGACACCTGCCGCACGAGCTCGGTCGTCGGCCCGGACTCCTCACCGCGCTCGGCCATCGAGGACAACTCGTCGCCGACGGAGCGCAGTTGGGTGGCGACCATGCGCTGCTGTGCGCCCACCTGTTCTTGCACCTGGCCCCGAGCCTGGTCCGCCAGGTCACGTGCCTGCGTCTGGGCCTCGGCCGCGACGCTGCCCACCTGTGCCTTCGCCTCGTTGGCGACCTGGCCTGCCTCGTCGCCGGCCGTTTGGGCGACCTTGTTGGCCTCACCCTTGGCTGCGTCGCTCGTCGAGGGCTGCTCACCGGACTGCCCGCGCGGCGGTGGCTCGGTGGCGCTGTCAGGCGGCGGCGGTGTCGCCCCGGTCCATGGGTCGGTCATCGGATCCTCCGTCAATCGGGAAGGCGTCTGTATGTCTTCGGGGTACCCAGTAGCCCCGCCGCATAACCGAGGTCACCACAGCACGGGTGGTGGTGGCGCTGGCAACTCGTTGCCGTCCGAAGCAGGATGGTCAGGTGCTGTCCGCGCTGTCGCCTGCCCGGCGACGACTCGTGTGGGGCATTGGCGCGCTCGCCCTCGCGGTGGTTGCGCTCAGCGCCCTGTTCGCCGTATGGCAGGCACAGTCCGGCCCGGGCGCGTCGGTCCCACAGGACGAGCCCGGCCCGGTGCTGCTGGTGCCCGGCTATGGCGGATCAACCGCGAGCCTCACGCCGCTGGTGCGACAACTCGACGCCGCTGGCCGCGACGTCGTGGTGGTCGAGCTTGTCGGCGACGGTCGAGGTGACCTACGCCTGCAGGCCCAGGTGCTCGCCGACGCGGCCGTGGCCGCATTGGACGAAACCGGGGCAGCGTCGGTCGACGTGGTCGGCTATTCCGCGGGCGGGGTGATCGCGCGGTCGTGGGTGCGGGACTTCGGGGGTGCCGTTGTGGCCCGCCGGGTGGTGTCGCTCGGCTCGCCGAACCACGGCACCGATCTGGCCGATCTGGGTCGCGGTGTCACCCCGGACAGCTGCCCGGTTGCCTGTCAGCAGCTCGCACCGGACAGCGAGTTCATCGCCCGGCTGAACGCCCAAGACGAGACACCATCGGGTCCGGCTTTCGTCGCTGTCTGGACCGTCTTCGACGAGGTGGTGACACCACCCGACTCCGCCCGTCTCGACGGTGCCCTCAACCTGACCGTGCAGAGCATCTGCAGCCAATCTCGCGCTCGCCACGGTGACCTGCCCGGGGCACCCGCGGTGGCAGCGATCCTGAGCAGCACCCTCGGGGCCGGGCCGCCGGCCGCCCCTCGTACGTGCCGTCGCTGATCCAGCCGTGGGTCGTGGGTCGTGGGCCGTGGGCCCGCGCGCGCCCTTCGGTCCGGTGAGCACGGTGTCGGCCGTCAACCCGGTGTCGGGTGCACCGAACGGTGTTGCCCGGAGCGGGCACGCCTCAGCTGGTGATGTCCTTGGTGGTGAAGTTGGCCCAGGCCGCCCCAAGGAACACCAGCACATAGGCGCCTTGCTGGAGTGCCCCGCGGATCACGTCGCGCCACAGGATCGGGTCGCGGAAGAGGTCGACGAACGCCAACCAGTAGCGCGTCGGTAGGTACGGCGCGAGCACGTCGGCGGCGTCCAGAGTCAGCAGCAGGGTGGAGGCGATCAGCAGCGCCATCGCCCCCAGCGCAGCGCTCAGCGGTGTGTCGGTCAGGGTGGAGAAGAACAGCGCCACCGAGGCGACCCCCAGCATCGACAACATGACATACCCCATAGCCAGACCCGTGCGCTGCCAGACCTCCTCTTGAGACAGACCGGAGCCGGAGACGCTGGTGGTGACCGACGTGGCCACCGGTTGGTCGCCGAGCAGCAACGCCCCGGTCACGTACCCGGTGATGGCGACCACCAGCACCGCGAGCACCACGAAACCGACGACGCTCACCAGCTTGGCCACGAGCAGACGCGTGCGCCCAACCGGTCGCACCAGCAGATAGCGCAAAGTGCCCCCCTGCGCCTCGCCAGCGATCGCCTCACCGGCCACGACGGCCACCGCCACCGGCAAGAAGAGCGGGAGCACGATCCCGAGGGCGGCGAGCGGAAACAGCGAGCCGTCCGACAGCACCGCAGACAAGAACGCCGGCCCGGTCCCCGGGCTCGGTCCGAGGTCAGTGATGGCCAGCAGCACCGCAACCAGCGTCGGCAGTGCGTCCAGCAGCCCGATCGTCACCCAGGTGCGGGGCCGGCGCACCAGCTTGCGCAGCTCGACGAGGATCATCGACGCCTCGCCCGCTGGCGGTCAGCAGCGGCGTCCACACCGGGGGTGCCCGCCGCATCGGTCGCCGCCAGCACCACCTCCTCGAGGGTGCGGCGCTCGGGGCCCAGCTCGGCCACCCGTACGCCTGCGGCGACCAGCTCGGCGTTCAGCGCCGCCGCGTCGGCTCCGCGCACCAGCAGCCGGTCGCCCTGCAGCTGTGAGCGGCCGTCGAGCAACGCCTGGGCGGCGGCCAGGTCAGGGGTGCCAACGACCGTACGCCCGGTGGGTGCCCGCAGGTCGGCCAGTTGGTCCTGCAGCACCAACCGACCGCGGTCCAGCACACCGACCCGAGTACACAGCTGCTCGACCTCGGCAAGCAGGTGACTGGATAGAAAGATGGTGCTGCCGCGCTTGTGCAGCTCGATCATCAGCTCGCGCATCTCGCGGATGCCTTGCGGGTCGAGCCCGTTGGTCGGTTCATCCAAGACCAGCAGCCGAGGGGTCCGCAGCAGGGCTGCGGCCAGCCCGAGCCGCTGCCGCATCCCCAGCGAGTACGCCCGCACCGGGCGCCGACCGACCGAATCGAGGCCGACCTGCTCGAGCACGGCGCTGATCCGCCGCTTGCGGGTGCGCAACGCGCCACCACGTCCGGCGGCATCGAGCAGGGACAGGTTGACCCGCCCCGACAGGTGCCCGTATGCGGCGGGACCCTCCACCAGCGCGCCCACGTGCGCCAACACCTCGGCTGCAGCGCGGGGCATCGGACGACCGAGCAGCTCGACCTCACCTGAGGTTGCCAGCACGAGACCCAGCAGCATTCGCACAGTTGTGGTCTTGCCGGAGCCGTTCGCGCCGAGGAAGCCGTAGATGTCGCCAGCACGAACATCGAGATCCACCTGGTCGACGGCTAGAACCTGGCCGTAGCGCTTGGTCAGCGCGCTGGTGACGATCACGACCCGGCACCGCCAGCTGCCGTCCCGCGCAGCTGATCGATCTGGCGGGCCGCCCGGCGTAGCGTCAGCCCGTCGACGGTGCCCACCAGCAGCCAGCTCGGCTCGAAGTGCCGGTGCGGACTGAGGTGCAGATGCAGCGGCCCAGCCGCTAATGCGCTGCCGTCATCGTTGACAACCACGCCGGTCGCCGAGGCCAGTTGGCTGCGCAGCGGCCCGGCGACGTCGTCGTCCAGCCCTAGCACCAAGAACTGGCTCACCCCCCGGCCGTAGCGGGTGAACAGCCCCGGCGGGCTCGACCCGATGGCTGGCAGCCCGGCGAGCTGCGGAGCCCGGGCAACCGCCGGGATGTGGCCGAGCAGGCTGTCGCTTCCCAATCCGCTCGAGCTTGGGCGCGAGCCCGCCGGCGGGTCGAAGGTCAGAGCCTGGGTGGATGGCTGTCCGAGGGTCAGTTCGGCGAACGACGTGTCGATCGGAGGGCTGTCGTCGCCGTCGCCGACGATCCGCACTCTCAGCGGCAGGCCGCTGTCCGCATCAGCCCAGATGTCGATGTTGTCGATGCTGGACTGCGGTACTGAAGGCGTCAGCCGCAGCCCCGGCGCTTGCCTGCCGGCGACCCGGATCGCAGGCAGCCGGCTGAGCTCATCGGTGCGCAGGTCGGTGAGCACCAGCTCGGCCAGCCGCGGTGGCAGCAGCTCGACCGCGCGGGGCAAGAACACCAGCGCGTCAAGTGTGCTGGTTGCCCGCAGCCGTTCGTAGTCCCAGGTGGTGGTCCGTGACCCAGAGTGAAACAGGTCGGTCTCGCCGCTGGCAGACAACCGGTCCACCCGCCAGGCATCGTCGCTTTCCCACCACACCCGCAGCCTGCTCGAGCCTCCGAACAGGTTCGCGACACTGTTGAACTCGTCCGTGGTGGGCAGTGGCAGGTTCCCGTGCGCCTCGACGTAGCCGGCATAGGCGATGTTGTCGGCTGCCCGGATGCGGGCGAGCAACTGCTGGGCGTCGAGGCTCGGGTCGGCGACCGGGCGGGCGCTGACCACCAGCGGCACCACCACCAGCAACGTGGCGGCCACCGCCACCAGGCACCAGCGGCGAGCGGTGGTCATGCTGAAGCCTACGTGCGCCCCCACATTGCCGCGCCGACTCTCTGACAATGGCTGCGCAAGGCAACAATCATACGTCATGCTATGCCCACATCTGCTGAGAGATTGGTCGCAACGTGTACAAGATGGATAGGCGAGTCCATGACGAGGCGGTCATGGCTGAGATCGAGTTGACCGGTGCGCTCATGATCGCCGCGTCCGAGCACGACGGCCCGCTGAGTCAAGCCGAGGTCGACCAGCTGCTTGGCGTTGGCTGACCGGCCCCGGCGCAGCTCGCGGGCCTGTCAGGGCTTGAGCAGCTCGGTGCTGGCGATCTCGCCCTTCCGCCGGTGCACGATCAGCGCCTGACCGGGCGTCAACTTGACCGTCGGCACCCCCAACGCCTTGAAGACCCACGGCAGCAACGGTCGATGGGTGCAGAGCACCGTGCGCTGCTTGCCGGCCAGCAGCTCCGCCACCGCGGCGCCGACCTCAGCACGGCTAGCGGACTCTTCGCTCCACCACGCCTCAGCAATGACGTCGACTCCGGCGGCGGCAGCGTACGGCTGAACCGTCTGTACGCATCGTCGTGAGTCGCTGGAGATCACCGTCTCGATCCCGTAGGCACTCAGCAGCGGCACCAACTGATCGCCCTGGGTGACGCCGGTACCGGTGAGCGGCCGTTTGCGGTCGTCGCCCGGCCATGCCTTGCGCGCGGTTGCTGAGCCGTGCCGCAAGATGATCAGCGGGCTACTCCGGTGAGCGAGGCGCTTTGCGGCCCGCCTGAAATGCTTGAGCACGCTGACATCGCGCTTGTAGGTGAGCGCGCTGGACGCAGCGTCAAGGCTGCACCAACGCACGTCGTCGACCTCGTCGTTGGGCTCGTAGCGGTCGACATCAGCGCCGTTGTCGGCGGTCGGGCGGGCCGACCAGTAGGTCACGTGCTTGATCGTGCCGGCATCGCTCTGCTGCGGGTAGGAGTGCTTGGCCAGCGGCGGGCCGAGCCGCACCGCAACACCGGTCTCTTCGTGCACCTCACGGACCGCTGCGGTGACCGCGTGCTCACCGGGGTCGAGCTTGCCCTTGGGGAAACTCCAGTCGTCGTAACGCTGACGGTGGATCAGCAGCACCTCGACCCGGTCACGGACCGGCCGCCATGTCACAGCACCAGCCGCCTGGATGACTCGCGCGCTCACGCGCGTAAGTGTTGCAGGACTCCGACGGCACAGCACGCCCGCCCGCGGCGGTCGAATCAGCCGAAGCGACCAGAGATGTAGTCCTCGGTGGCCTTCTCATCAGGGTTGGAGAAGATCTTGCGTGTCTCACCGAACTCGATCAGCCGGCCCGGTTTGCCGGTGCCGACGAGATTGAAGAACGCGGTGTCGTCAGAGACACGCGCTGCCTGCTGCATGTTGTGGGTGACGATCACGATCGTGTAGTTGGCCTTGAGCTCATGGATCAGGTCCTCGATCGCCGAGGTCGAGATCGGGTCCAGTGCAGAGCAGGGCTCGTCCATTAACAGCACCTGCGGCTGGACGGCGATGGCCCGCGCGATGCACAGCCGCTGCTGCTGCCCACCGGACAGCCCCGAGCCGGGCCGGGCGAGCCGCTCGTTGACCTCGCCCCACAGGTCGGCGGCGCGCAGCGCACTCTCGACCACGTCGTCGGCCTCGGACTTCTTCATCTTCTTGTTGTTCAGGCGCATGCCGGCGATGACGTTCTCGTAGATTGACATCGTCGGGAACGGGTTCGGTCGCTGGAACACCATGCCGACCTGGCGGCGGACCGCGACCGGATCGACCTCGACCGCGTACAGGTCCTGGCCGTCCACCAGCACTTTGCCGTCGACGTAGGCGCCGGGAATGACCTCGTGCATCCGGTTGAGCGCGCGCAGGAAGGTCGACTTGCCGCAGCCGGACGGGCCGATGAATGCGGTGACCTGCTTGGCGGGGATGGTGACGTTGACGTCCTCGACTGCCTTGAAGTCCCCGTAGTAGATGTCCAGGTCGGTGACGTCGATGCTCTTGGCCATATCAGTGTCCTCTGGCTCTCAGCGGCCGGTCTTAGGAGAGTACGCCCGTGAGATGAGGCGTGCGATCAGGTTGAGCACCAGCACAATGAGGATCAGCACGAGTGCGGCCCCCCAGGCGCGTTCGACGCTGAACTCAGCTGGAACCCCCGGCTCGGAGTAGGCATAGAAAGTGAACACTGGCAGCGTAGCCATCCGGCCGTCGAACGGGTTGAAGTTCACCGAGTCCGTCGACCCGGCGATGACCAGCAGCGGCGCGGTCTCGCCGATGACACGGGCGACGGCGAGGGTGACGCCGGTGGCGATACCTGCTGAGGCGGTCCGCAGCACCACTTTGACGATCGTGCGCCACCGTGGCACCCCGAGTGCGTACGAGGCCTCCCGCAACTCGTTGGGCACCAGCTTGAGCATCTCCTCGGTGGCGCGTACGACAACCGGCACCATCAACACCGACAGCGCGACGGCACCACCGAACCCGCTGCGCACACCGGGCCCGAGGAACAGCACGAACAGCGCGTAGGCGAACAGCCCCGCGACGATCGACGGGATGCCGGTCATCACGTCCACCAGGAAGGTGATCCAGCGGGCAAGCGCACCCTTGCCGTACTCGACGAGGTAGATGGCGGTGAACACCCCGATCGGCACCGACATCAGCGTCGCCAACCCGGTGACGATCAACGTCCCCCAGATGGCGTGGTAGATGCCGCCACCCTCACCGATGATGTTGCGCATCGACGCGCTGAAGAACTCACCGGACAGCGCGCCGAGCCCGTTCGAGAGCACCGTGTACAGCAGTGTGGTGAGCGGCAGCAGGGCGATCAGGAATGCGATCGTCACCAGGCCGGTGACGGTGCGGTCGGTGGCCCGCCGCCCGTTCTCGACCGAGCGGGACACCAGGTTGATCGCCACCAGGTAGAGGATCGCGGCGACGACGACCATCGCTGCGCGGTTCCAACCGAGCGCCAGCGAAATGCCCACCGAGACCGCCGTGGCGGCCGCCAGCAGGCCCAGGGGCGCGAACCGTGGCAGCGTGCGGGTGTGCAGGGCTTGGTCCTGGGTGTTGAGCGGCCCCGACCCGCGAGGGCCGTCTGCCCCCGGGCGTTGCTTGAGCGTCTGCGTCGGCGGGGTCATGTCAGTTGGCTCCCGAGAACTCGCTGCGGCGGTTGACCACCGCGCGGGCGGCGAAGTTGACGACGAAGGTGATGAGGAACAGCACCAGCCCGGTGGCGATCAGCACCGAGACCTCAAGCCCGCTGGCCTCGGGAAACTGCAGCGCGATGTTGGAGGCGATCGTGCTCGGGTTCTGCGCGCCGATGAAGTTGAAGCTGTAGAGGATCGCCGGTGATAGCACTAGCGTGACCGCCAGGGTCTCACCCAGCGCGCGTCCCAGACCGAGCATTGCGGCGCTGACGATGCCGGAGCGTCCGTACGGAAACACCGCCATCCGGATCATCTCCCAGCGGGTGGCGCCGAGGGCCAGCGCTGCTTCCTCGTGCAGGGTGGGCGTCTGCAGAAAGATCTCGCGGCAGATCGCGGTGATGATCGGCAGGATCATCACCGCGAGCACCACCGCGACCGTGGCCATGTTGCGCCCGGATGCCAGGGTCGGCCCGCTGAAGAACGGGATCCAGCCGACGTTGTTCTCGAGCCAGCGGTAGATCGGCACCAGCTTGGGGGCCAGAAAGATGATGCCCCACAGCCCGTACACCACGCTGGGCACCGCGGCGAGCAGGTCGACCAGGTAGCCGAGTCCCTGCGACAGTCGCCGGGGTGCGTAGTGCGAGATGAATAGTGCAACCCCGACCGCCAGCGGCACCGCGAGCATCAACGCGAGAGTGGCCGACAGCACCGTGCCGAACACCAGCGGGCCGGCCAGGCCGACGAAGTTGTCGGCCGGCTGGGTGGCCGAGGAGTCCGCGGTGAAGCCGGGCAGTCCTTCGATGGTGAGGAACAGGCCAACCCCGGCCAATGTGACCAGGATCAGCACGCCGGCGCCCAGGGCGGTGCCGGAGAAGATCCGATCACCCAGCCTCTTGACGGGGCGGGTCAACTCGTTGGAGGAGTCGGCCATCGAGTGGGTCCCTTTCCTCAGTACATCGTGTGCCGGTGCCTCAACGGACACGAGGCGACGTAGGCGACGGGAGGCTCCACGCTGAGTCTTCCGCTGAATCAGATAGTGACGTCGCCACGAGCAGACTGCACGACCTCAGCTGGTCTTGATGGCGTCCAGCGCGGTCTGTGCCTTCTCGGCGACGCTCGACGGGATCGGCGCAGAGCCGGCCGAATCGGCCGAGGCGGCTTGGCCCTCCTTGCTGATCGCGAACTCGAGGAATGCCTTGGTGAGCTCGGCCTGCTTCGGGTCCGAGTACTCGGGGCAGGCGATCTGGTAGCTCACCAGCACGATCGGGTAGACGCCCGACTCGGTGGTGTCGCGGGCCAGGTCGTAGGCAAGGTCGGTCTCGCCACGGCCCTCTGTCTGGCTGGAGGCCTCCAGCACCTTGGCGGCCGCCTCGGGGGTGTAGCTGACGAACTCCTCACCGACCCCGACCGACGCGGTGCCCAGGTCGCCCGCCTGGCTGGCGTCCGCGTACCCGATGGAGCCCTCGCCGGACTGGACCGACTGCACGACGCCGGAGGTGCCGTCGGCGCCCTCGCCGCCGAGCTTGCCCGGCCACACCTCGATGTTGCCAACCGTCCAGATGTCCGGTGCGGTCGCGTCGAGATAGGAGGTGAAGTTGTCGGTGGTGCCGGACTCGTCGGAGCGGTGCACCGGGTTGATGTCCAAGTCGGGCAGGTCGGCGTCCGGGTTGTCGGCCGCGATCGCCTCGTCGTTCCAGTTCGTGATCTCGCCGGCGAAGATGCCGGCGATCGTTTCCGGCTTGAGGTTCAGCTCGGACACGTCGGGCAGGTTGAAGATGACGGCGATCGGGCTGACGTACGCCGGGATCTCGACAACGTCGCCGCCGCAGCGCTTCTGCGCCTTCTTCAGCTCGTCGCCCTCGAGGAACGCGTCGGAGCCGGCGAAGCCCAGCGACTCACCGGCGATGAACTGCTCGCGGCCACCTCCAGACCCGACCGGGTCGTAGTTGACGGTGACATCGGGGTGCATCTCTTGGAAGCCCTTGCGCCAGCCAGCCATCGCGGCCTCCTGGGCGCTCGAGCCGGCCCCCGAGAGCGTGCCGCTCAACTCGCTGGACGAACTGCTGCCGCTTTCGCTGCTGCCTCCGCTGGACTCCTCATTGGAGGCACTGCATGCGGAAAGCCCGAGGCCCAGCGCCACGGCCGCAGCCAATGGGGCTGCGGTGCGTCGGTGCAGGGGAGTCTTGATCACGTGGGTCGCCTCTCGTGGTGCGGTCATGGAGGCGTGCAGGGTGAATCGTCTGCCGCCATCGAGGAACGTAGGCAGCCGAAGTGACCGGACGGACCGGTGAAGGTGAACCATGGATGAACGCTGAGCGTTCGGCGGCTGGCCGATCACTCTAAGTAAGGGGGCCAGTGCGTTAACAGGTCACCCAGTGACTCAGTCAGTGGCTCAACTGGCGCGGCGCTTCACCTCTGCCCGCCTGCGGCGAGCGTCGGCGATCAGCATCTGTTGCAGGTCGATGAGCCGGGTGCCGTCAGCGTCACGGTGCGTTCCGTTCCAGGCGCCGTCGCTGGTCAGGTGCCACGACGAGGTGCCTTCATCGAAGACCGTGTGCAGCAGTGCGCCGAGCTGGTCGACATGACGCGGGTCGCAGACCCGGACGAGCACCTCGACTCGACGGTCGAGGTTGCGGTGCATCAGGTCTGCGGAGCCGATCCACACCTCCGGGCTGTCGCCGTTGTCGAAGGCGAAGATTCGGCTGTGCTCAAGGAAGCGGCCAAGCGAACTGCGGACCCGGATGTTGTCCGACAACCCCGGCACACCCGGCCGCAGCGCACAGATCCCACGGGTCGACAGGTCGATGGGGACGCCTGTCTGACTAGCGCGGTAGAGCGCGTCGATGATCTGTTCGTCGACCAGCGAGTTCATCTTGAAGCGGACGCCCGCTGGTCGCCCCGCCCGGTGGTGGGCGACCTCGGTCTCGATCCGCTCGATCAGCCCATTGCGGATGCCTGACGGAGCCACCATGAGGCGTTGGAAGTCGTTCGCTCGAGAGAATCCGGACAGGTCGTTGAATAGGCGCAGTAGGTCGTCACCGACCCCTGGGTCAGCGGTCAGCAGGCCAAGGTCCTCGTACAGCCGGGCCGTCTTGGGGTTGTAGTTGCCGGTGCCGATATGGCTGTAGCGGCGCATCCCTTCCGGCTCGTCCCGGATGACCAGGCAGGCCTTCGAGTGGGTCTTGAGCCCGAGCAAGCCGTAGACGACGTGACACCCGGCCTGCTCGAGTTTGCGCGCCCAGCGAATGTTGGCCTGCTCGTCGAAGCGGGCCTTGATCTCCACCAGCACCAGCACCTGTTTGCCGGCCTCGGCCGCGTCGACCAGCGCATCGATGATCGGACTGTCGCCGGATGTGCGGTAGAGCGTCTGCTTGATGGCCAGCACGTGCGGGTCGGCTGCGGCCTGTTCGACGAAGCGCTGCACGCTGGTGGCGAACGAGTCGTACGGGTGGTGCAGCAGCACGTCCTGCTTCCGCAGCGCGGCGAAGATGTCGGCCGGGGAGGCGGTCTCGACCTCGGTGAGGTCGGGGTGTGTGACCGGCACGAACGAGTCGTACTTGAGCTCGGCGCGGTCCAGGTCGGCGACGTCGTGCAGGCCGCGCAGGTCGAGCGGCCCGGCCAGCCGGAAGACCTCCGCGTCGACCATGTCGAGCTCGGTGATCAGCAGATCCAGCACGTGTGGGTCGATATCCTCTTGCACCTCGAGCCGGGTGGGCGGCCCGAAGCGGCGTCGCAGCAGCTCCTTCTCCAGGGCCTGCAGCAGGTTCTCGGCGTCGTCCTCCTCCACCTCGAGGTCTTCGTTGCGGGTGACCCGGAAGGTGTGGTGTCCGACCACCTCCATGCCAGGGAAGAGCATCTCGAGATGGGCTGCGATGACGTCCTCGAGCGGAACGAAGCGCTGCTCCTCGACGCGCAGCCAGCGGGGGAAGTTCGGCGGCACCTTGACCCTGGCGAAGTGCTCAGTGTCGGTGTCGGGGTTGCGCACGATCACCGCCAGGTTGAGCGACAACCCGGAGATGTAGGGGAACGGGTGGGCGGGGTCCACCGCAAGTGGGGTGAGTACCGGGAAGATCCGCTCGGCGAAAAGGGTCGCCATGGCCTTGTGCTCGGGCTCGGTCAGCTCCTTCCATCGGAGCAGCTCGATCCCTTCGTCGCCGAGCGCCGGCTGCACCTGGTCGTGGAAGATGTCGGCCTGCCGGCGCATCAGCCGGTGGCTCTCACGCCAGATGTTGTCGAGCACCTCGCGTGGCCGGAGCCCGCTCGCCGCGCGCACTGCCACACCAGCGGCGATGCGCCGCTTGAGCCCGGCTACGCGGACCATGAAGAACTCGTCCAGGTTGCTGGCAAAGATTGCCAGGAACCGGGCCCGCTCCAGCAGCGGCAGGTCTGGGTCGTCGGCGAGTTCGATCACCCGTTCGTTGAACGCCAACCAGGACAGCTCGCGGTCGAGGAAGCGATCGTCGGGCAAGTCCTCCGGGGGAGGCTCGTACGCCGGTTCGACGTCGTAGGTCTCGTCGGTGGTCTCGGCCGTCCGGGTCTGCAGATGCTCACTCACCGTGCCATCGTCTCACCGTGAGGCGTCCTGGTCGCGCGTGGCCGGGGTCGCGTGCGGATGCGTGCTGGTGGCGGCTGGTGGGGCTAGCGCAATCCGGGATGGCGATACTGCGTGTCGGAGCCGACATGGGCAAACCCCAGCCGCTCGTACACCCGCAGCGCCGGGCCGTTGTCGGCCTCGACGTACAGCAGCACATCGGTCGCGCCGCGATCACGCAGGTGGTGCAACCCGATCAAGGTGAGTGCCGAGCCGAGTCCGCTGCCCTGCTCGTCCGGATCCACGCCTACCACGTAGACCTCACCGATCGGTCCGCCGGCGACGGGCTGCAGCTTCGTCCAGTGAAAGCCGACAAGCCGGCCATCGTCACGTCCCGTCCGCTCGGCCACGAAGAAGCCGCCCGCATCGAACCAGTCTGAGTCGATCCGCTGGGAGAGGTCGTCGGCAGTCATGCCGCCCTGCTCGGGATGCTCCGCGAAGGCCCGCCGGTTCACCCGCAGCCAGGCCTGCTCATCGTGACCGACAACGAAGGTGCGCACCTGGATGCCGTCGGGCACCCGTGCTTCCGGCAGTACGTCGGCGTCGGCGCCGAGCGGGCGCTGCAACTGCCACAGCTCACGGATGCTTTCGAATCCCAACTTGCGTGCCAGCCGCTGCACGCCCGGATGCCCCGTGTGTGACCACAACAGCACGGCCGAGCCAGCCGCTTCCTCGAGCAGCCGGGCGGCCACCGCAGCCCCCCAGCCGCATTGCCGGTGCGACGGGTCGACAACGCACTCCCCCACCGGCTCGGCCACCGAGCCGGTAGCGGTGTCCTGGGCTGCCTCCGGCATGTCGATCTGGCCGTAGGCGACCAACTCGGCATCGTCGACACCGAACACATGCCGGACCTGCGCTCCGCCGGTGCGCAGGTTGAGCAACGCCTGCTCGTTGAGCGGGGCTGCCCCGTCGGCGCGTTCGGCACGCAACGCCAGGTCGATGACGTGGGCAATCTCGGTCGCGCTCGGCTGGCCGGTGACCCGCATGCTGGACGTCGGCAGGTCCGGAGGGCTCACCCACACGAACCTAGCCGCTCGTGCTGGTAGAGCATCGCCCGCAGTTCACAAAGTCGCCGCCCTCTGGACGTATCGCTTTCCAACAGTGACCACTACAGTCCTGATCGACCGTGAGCAAACCATTACTCAAGGGATCTTTGTGATGTTTCGACCAAACAGCAGCAGCCTGCGGCTGATCGTCTCCGGCGCCGCTGTCCTTGCGGTGTCCGCCGCAAGTGTCACGTTCCCTGTTCAGGCAAGCCCGGACACCGACGGCCGATCAGGCGCAGCGGCCAAAGCTCAGCAGACCTACCGGGTGGATGCCCGCGATATCGGCAACGTCGTAAAGCTCGATCTGCTGGCGATCAACGACTTCCACGGCAACCTCGAGCCGATCACCGCCGAGAGCTCGAGCGGGCGGATCAACAACACGCCGGCCGGCGGCGCCGAGTACCTCGCCACCCACCTGAAGCGGTTGCGGGACAAGTCGCGCGCCAACGGGGCCCGTAGCCGTACGGTCGCCGCGGGCGACCTGGTCGGCGCCTCGCCGCTGCTGTCGGCCGCCTTCCACGACGAGCCGACGATCCGGGCGCTGAACCGGATGCGCCTCGACGTCGCCGCGGTCGGTAATCACGAGTTTGACGAGGGCTACAAGGAGCTGCGCCGGCTGCAGCATGGTGGCTGCCTCGACGACGGCGCCGGCGCCGACAACCAAGACTCCTGTCCCGACGGTGAGCCCTTTCCTGGGGCTCGGTTCCAGTACCTCGCGGCCAACGTGATCAAAAACCGCACCGGCCGCTCGGTGTTGCGCTCGGTGGAGGTGACCAAGGTCGGCGGCATAAAGGTGGCCTTCATCGGCATGACGCTACGAGGCACGGCCGGGATCGTCAGCCAAGACGGCATCCGGGGCCTGACGTTCAAGGATGAGGCGCGCACCGCCAACGCGCTCGTCCCGCGGCTGCGCGACCACGGTGTCGAGTCGATCGTGGTGCTGCTGCACGAGGGCGGCTTCACCACCGACTCATCGGTCTACGACGCGTGCCCGGGCATCACCGGGCCGATCGTCGACATCAACGACCGGCTCAGCCCGAGGATCGACGCGATCATCAGCGGGCACACCCATCAGCCGTACAACTGTTCACTGCCCGACAAGAAGGGGACTCCTCGGTTGCTGACCAGTGCCTCCAGCTTCGGTCGGCTGGTGACCAATGTGCACCTGCTGCTCGACCGGAAGGACAAGGACGTGGTCCGGCCTGCCGCGTACGCGCAAAATAGGATCGTTACCCGTGACATCCCGATCGACGCGACGGGGATCACCCGGTTGATCGACCGTTACTCCGAGCTGGTCGGCGAGATCGCCAACGCCGTCATCGGCCAGGTGACCCAAACGATCACCCGGGACCAGGACGCGTCGGCCGAGTCCCCGCTGGGCCTGCTGATCGCCGACTCGCAGCGACAGTTCAGTGGGGCGACTGCACCGGGGGACGACCCGCCCGCCGACATCGCCTTCATGAATCCCGGCGGCATCCGCGCCGACCTGGTTCCCGAGCCCGACGGAGACGTGACCTACGGGGCTGCGTTCACGGTGCAGCCGTTCAGCAACTACGTGGACACTATGGACCTCACCGGTGAGCAGGTGCTCGAGGTGCTGCGCCAGCAGTTCTCCGGGGACAATGCGGCATCGCCGCGGGTCCTGCAACCGTCCGGTCTGACCTACACCTGGGATCAGAGCGAGACCGGCGCCGCCAAGGTGGTCGAGAGCAGCGTCGAGGTGGGTGGCGAGCCGATCGACCGGTCCGCGACCTACCGGGTGGCGGTGAACTCGTTCCTGTCCGACGGAGGCGATGGGTTCTCCATCTTCACCGACGGGACCAACAAGTACCGCGGCGGCATCGATCTGGACGCCCTCGCTGAGTACCTCGGCGACAACTCCCCGTATGCGCCGTTGTTGACCAATCGGATCGACGTGCAGCCCTGAGGTTCGCCCACCGCGGCGGTCACCGGGGTTGCCTGTCCCAACCGGGGATGATGCATCTGCGGGGCCTTGACGTCGCAGATGCATCATCGCCCGTGCGGGTGGGCTCAAGGTGGGGTGATCTCGCCCGAACCCCGGCAGATCAGCCGGGTCGGGATCAGGTGCTCACGGTACGGAGAGTCATCCCCAGCCAGGCGTTGGAAGAGCAGCCGAGCCGCCAGTTGGCCGATGGCGGTGATGTCTTGGGCGATCACGCTCACCGATGGGTCGAGTAGGTCGGCCAGCGGTACCTCGTCGAAGCCGACGAGCGCGACCCGTTGCTGCAGACGGGCGTGGCGCAGGGCGCGGATCGCACCGATCGTGATCGTGTTCCGGGCGGTGAACAGGGCCGTGGGGCTGTCCGGGCGCGCTAGCAACTCGCTCGCGGCGCCCTCAGCTGCCTCGGAGTCGCGGACGTCTTGCATCACCAGGCTGGTGTCGGGGTCAAGGAAGGAAACCGGGTGTTGCAGCTGATCCGTGACGTGAAGGAGCGCGGCCTGCCGGTCATCTTCATCAGCCACAACATGCCGCACGTGTTCGAGGTCGCTGATCGCATTCACATCCAGCGGCTCGGTCGCCGGGCGACTGTGATCACACCCAAGTCGCACTCGATGTCTGAGGCCGTGGCGATCATGACCGGCGCCCAAGATCCGCCCCCGATGGTGGCCTGACGGTCGCTGGCGTGCACATTCCGAACCGGCGGTGATGCATCTGGGGGGGGACTGGCCCCGCAGCTGCATCACCGCCCGTGGTGACTCGCGGCGGGGCAGGCCTGCCCCGCCTTCATTCGGTTCCATACGCACCCGTCGGTGAGCCGAACAGGTGCCTGCGGAACCGGTGGTGTGGAGGGGCTGGCTGCGGCTGGTGCGTGGGGCACCGGGTGGCGTGTGGAGGTACAGCCTCAGCTGGTGACGCGCGCCGCGGCGCTGCTGGCTCCCGGGAGAGGGGTCCCGACGGAGGCGGCGGAGGTCCTGGCGGGGGCGGCGGACACATCGGCATCGGTGGCGGCCGGTGCGATCCGCTCGCGGCGCTCGGCGATGAACCGATAGCCGACGTTGCGAACGGTCCCGATCAGCATCTCGTGGTCGGTGCCGAGCTTGGCTCGCAGTCGGCGTACGTGTACGTCGACCGTGCGGGTGCCGCCGAAGTAGTCATAGCCCCAGACCTCCTGCAGCAACTGCTGGCGGGTGAAGACCCGGCCCGGGTGCTGCGCGAGGAACTTGACCAGCTCGAACTCCTTGAAGGTGAGATCGAGTGTGCGGCCCTCGAGCTTGGCGGTGTACGACACCTCGTCGATCGCAAGGCCGCCCGAGCCGATCACCGCGCGGTCACCCTCGCCGTCGCGCTGGGCCAGCCGGCCGGTCGCCAACCGCAGCCGGGCCTCGACCTCGGCCGGGGCTGCGGTGGTAAGTAAGACGTCGTCCATCCCCCAGTCGTCGGCGACCACCGCGATGCCGCCCTCGGTGAGCACCAACAGCAGCGGGATGTCGATGCCGGTGGTACGAAGCAGCCGGGTCAGGCCGCGGATGTGGGCCAGATCGGTGCGGCCATCGACGAGGACCGCATCGCACGGCGGGGCGTCCAGCAGCGCACTGGCCTCGGCAGGCAGCAACTTCACCTGATGGGGGAGCAAACCCAACGAGGGCAAGATCTCGGCGGCCGAGTCGTGGTTGCGAGGCGCTTCGCCGCCGGGCAGTGACGGGGTGAGGAAAAGCAAGGTGGCCATATGTCGGCATCCTTCGGCAGGCAGCGGTCCGGGTCCGGGGTCTGAGGCGGTGCGGTTGTCGCTCTGCAAAACTGGCTGAACGTGTCAGCGCTGGAACACACCACGTCGTGTGCCGAACGCCCCCTGCAGAAACACAAAGAGGCCAGGGGGTAACCCCAGGCCTCATTGCGTGTACCACCATAGCCCACATGGACCCGGTCGGTGACATCAGCGCAACAGACGGTGTACCCGTACAGGTTCGGTACTGGGCAGCAATTCGTGCGGCGGCGGGGGTGCCGGCCGAGCAGGTCGGGGCCGGGTCGCTAGAGCAGGTGCTCGCTTCCGCCCGGGCGCTGCACGTCGACTCGGCCCGCTTCGCTTCGGTGTTGTCGGTGTGCTCGGTGCTCGTCGACGAGCAGCCCGTCGGCACCCGTGCACCCGCCGAGGTAGCGGTCCCGCCAGGCGCGACCGTGGACCTGTTGCCCCCCTTTGCTGGCGGTTGAGTGGCTGATCAGAGCTCGAGGAACATCCAGATCATGAGACTGGTTCGGCATTCGTGAGACGCTGGGTTCGGCACCGGTCGACGGACCGACCTGCCGCGAGACAGCCAAGAGCCCCGAGGACAGGACACAGGTGTGCACACCACCCCGCTGACCAAGCGGCGCGCAGTGGACCACTGCCGCGTGTGCTCCGCGTTGTGTCCGGCTCGCTGAACCTGCGCGAGCCCCCGCCCGACCAGCCTGTCCGGCACGGGCAGCACCCGCTACCCCGCTCAGCCAACCAGGGAGACACATCACCATGAGCCGTTCCGCCGCACTCGTCGACCTTGACTGGGTCGAACAGCATCTCGACGACGACGCCGTGGTCCTCGTCGAGGTCGACGAAGACACCAGCGCCTACGACAAGGGTCACATCCGTGGCGCAGTCAAGCTCGACTGGAAGCAGGATCTGCAAGACCCGGTGCGCCGTGACTTCGTCAACAAGGCGCAGTTCGAGCAACTACTCAGCAGCCGTGGCATCGGCAACGACCATACGGTCGTGCTCTACGGCGGCAACAACAACTGGTTCGCCGCGTACGCGTACTGGTACTTCAAGCTGTACGGCCACGAGCAGGTCAAGCTGGTCGACGGTGGCCGCAAGAAGTGGGAGCTGGAGGGCCGCGAGCTCACCGATCAGGCGACCGAGCGGCCGGCGGCCAGCTACACCGCGCAGGAGCCGGACACGTCGATCCGAGCCTTCCGCGACGAGGTCGTGACTGCTATCGGCTCGCTCAATCTCGTCGACGTGCGCAGCCCCGACGAGTACGCCGGCAGGCTGCTCGCTCCCGCCCACCTGCCGCAGGAGTCCGCCCAGCGTGGCGGGCACATCCCGACCGCGGCCAGCGTGCCGTGGAGCAAGGCAGCCAACGAGGACGGCACCTTCCGCAGCGACGACGAGCTGCAGCGGCTGTATAGCGACGCCGGCGTCGACTTCGGCAAGGACACCATCGCCTACTGCCGCATCGGCGAGCGCAGCGCGCACACCTGGTTCGTGCTGCACGAGCTGCTCGAGCAGGCGAACGTGAAGAACTACGACGGCTCGTGGACCGAGTACGGCTCGCTGGTCGGTGTGCCGGTCGCGGTCGGCGACGAGCCGGGTGCAGCCTGATGTGCGGCGCCACAGCCGGTGGCCCGTCGCTCGACGGCGTCGATCTCAAGCAGCAGGCGGTCATCCAAGGCGTGGTGACCCGGGCCGGTGAGCCGGTCGGCGGGGCGTACGTGCGGCTGCTCGACCGTACCGGCGAGTTCACCGCCGAGGTGCCGACATCGGCGACCGGGCAGTTCCGCTTCTTCGCCGCCGAGGGCAACTGGACCGTCCGTGCGCTCGCCCCACAGGCGGTGCCGGCCGACCGGCTCGTGGCCGCTCGTACCGGTGGGGTGGCCGAGGTCGACTTGGCCCTCGACGCCATCTGACCCAAAAGTTGTCACCGGCACACGGTGTTCTAACGCCGTGTGCCGGTGACAACTTTGCGGGGGCGGGCGGGGTGTCGGTCAGGCCCTGCCGAAGTCGTCGGCGAACCGCTCGATGTCGTCGTCGCCGAGGTACGTGCCGCGGCCCACCTCGACCACCACCAGGTCGGTCCCGCCGTGATTGGCCAGCCGGTGCAACTCTCCGACGGCAATGTCGATGCTGCCCGCGGCGCCCAACTCGACCTCGGCGGCGCCGACAGTTGCGGTTGCCACACCACGAACCACGTGCCAGTGCTCGCTGCGATACCGGTGCCGCTGCAGCGACAGCCGCCGGCCGGGTAGCACCTCCAGCCGCTTGACCTGAAAGCCGTCGCCCTGGTCGATGAGCCGCACCTGACCCCACGGGCGTTCATCGATCCACCCAGCGGGCGACCTGCCGGGCAGGTCGGCGGAGGGCC
>JACCYS010000052.1 GCA_013696365.1 Nocardioidaceae bacterium | reverse complement strand
AGTCGGCCGTCCCCGCGATCGGCCGCGCCAGCGGCGACCCCGCCCACAGGCGCTCGGTGATGAGATTGTGGACGACGTCGTCGGGGTCGTCGTCGTTCATCGCGATCTCTTCCAAGATCACCGCACGCTCCGCCTCGACGTCGTCGGTGGCGAGGGTCGACGAGGTCACCATGTCGGCGAGGATGTCCACCGCCAGCGGCAGGTCTTCGTCGAGGACGTGCGCGTGGTAGCAGGTGTACTCCTTGCTGGTGAAGGCATTCACCTCACCGCCGACGGCCTCCAACGGCGCCGAGATGTCCAGCGCGGTCCGGGTGCCGGTCCCCTTGAAGAGCAGGTGCTCAAGGAAGTGCGAGGCGCCTACCAGCGAGTCCGCCTCGTCCCGGGAGCCGACACCCACCCAGATGCCGACGCTGGCCGAGCGCACCCCGGGCATGTGTTCGCTGACCACCCGCAGGCCGCCCGGCAGCACGGTCCGGCAGACCAAACCGCCCTGCTCGGGCGTCAGCAGCGTCGCTGTCGTCCCGACCGGCTGGTCGGGCAACGCACCACCGGTCACCCGACCGGAGCCTCGACCTTTTCTGCCGCGTCCTCCTCGACGACCGGCTTCAGCGACAGCTTGCCGCGGTCATCGATCTCGGCGATCTCAACCTGCAGCTTCTGGCCGACCGATACCACGTCGTCGACCGAGTCGACCCGCTGCCCGCCGGCCAGCGCGCGCAGCTTGGAGATGTGCACCAAGCCGTCCTTGCCGGGCACCAGCGAGACGAACGCGCCGAACGTGGTCGTCTTGACGACTGTGCCGAGATAACGCTCACCCACCTCAGGCATCGTCGGGTTGGCGATCGCGTTGATCATTGCCCGGGCCGCCTCGGCGGCGTCGCCCTGCTCTGCGCCGACGTAGATCGTGCCGTCGTCCTCGATGGAGATCTTGGCGCCGGTGTCGTCCTGGATCTGGTTGATGATCTTGCCCTTGGGCCCGATCACCTCGCCGATCTTGTCGACTGGCACCTTCAAGGTGATGATCCGCGGCGCGTACTGGCTCATCTCGTCGGGTGCGTCGATGGCCTCGTTCATCACGTCCAGGATGGTCATTCTGGCGTCACGCGCTTGCTGTAGGGCGGCACCGAGCACCGATGCGGGAATGCCATCGAGCTTGGTGTCCAACTGCAACGCGGTGACGAACTCGCGGGTGCCGGCGACCTTGAAGTCCATGTCGCCGAAGGCGTCCTCGGAGCCGAGGATGTCGGTCAGGGTGACGTAGGACGTCTCGCCGTCCACCTCGTCGGAGATGAGGCCCATCGCGATGCCAGCGACCGGCGCGCGCAACGGCACCCCGGCGTTCAGCAGCGCCATCGTCGAGGCACAGACCGACCCCATCGAGGTCGAGCCGTTCGAGCTCAGCGCCTCCGAAACCTGCCGGATGGCGTACGGGAACTCCTCGCGTGTCGGCAGCACCGGCAGTAGGGCCCGGCCGGCCAGCGCACCGTGCCCGACCTCACGACGCTTGGGTGAGCCCACCCGGCCGGTCTCACCGGTCGAGTAGGGCGGGAAGTTGTAGTTGTGCATGTAGCGGCGGGTGGTCTCTGGCGACAGCGTGTCCAGCCTTTGCTCGAGGCCTAGCATGTTCAGCGTGGTGACGCCGAGGATCTGGGTCTCCCCACGCTCGAACAGCGCCGAGCCGTGCACCCGCGGAATCACGTCGACCTCCGCTCCCAGGGTGCGGATGTCGGTCAGACCGCGGCCGTCCATACGCACCTGGTCACGCAGCACCCGCTGGCGGACCTGCGACTTGGTGACCGAGCGGATGGCAGCACCGATCTCCTTCTCGCGGCCCCCGTAGCCGGCACCGAGCTGGTCCAGGCAGGACCCCTTGATCTCGTCGAGACGAGCCTCGCGCTCAGCCTTGCCGCTGATCGTGACGGCCTGGGCGATGTCGTCCCGTACGGCGGACTCCACCGCGGCGAGCACGTCGTCGCCATACTCCAGGAAGCGCGGGTACTCCGCGACCTCCTTGGCCGCCTTGTTTGCCAGATCGCGCTGCGCGACACACAGCTGGCCGATGAAGCTCTTAGCCCGCTCGAGGCCCTCGGCAACGATCTCCTCGGTGGGCGCCTGACGGCCCCCGCGAACCAGCTCCCAGGTGCTTTCGGTGGACTCGGCCTCGACCATCATGATCGCGACATCGGCGTCGTCGGCGTCGGAAACCAAACGCCCGGCGACGACCATGTCGAACACGGCAGTCTCCAGCTGGCTGTGCGTGGGGAAGGCCACCCAGTCACCGTCGATCAGGGCGACGCGGGTGGCGCCGACCGGGCCGGTGAAGGGCAGCCCCGAGATCTGTGTCGAAGCGGACGCGGCGTTGATTGCCAGCACGTCGTAGGGGTGGTCTGGGTCGAGCGCCAGCACGGTGATGACGACCTGCACCTCGTTGCGCAGGCCCTTTCCGAAGGTGGGGCGCAGCGGCCGGTCGATGAGTCGGCAGGTGAGGATCGCGTCCTCGCTGGGGCGACCCTCGCGACGGAAGAACGAGCCGGGGATGCGACCCGCGGCGTACATCCGCTCCTCAACGTCGACGGTCAGCGGGAAGAAGTCCAGGTGCTCTTTGGGGTGCTTGCCGGCCGTGGTGGTCGACAACAACATCGTGTCCTCGTCCAGGTAGGCCGACACGGCGCCGCCCGCCTGGCGGGCCAGGAGGCCGGTCTCGAAGCGGACGGTGCGGGTGCCGTGTCGACCGTTGTCGATCACGGTCTCGGTGCTGTGAATCTCGGGCTCCATCGGTGGATGCCCCTCTCTGCTCTGTGCACGCGAGCAGGCCAACCCGGTGTCAACGGCACCGGTCATCGATCGAGGCCCGCGGGGTGTCGGCGACCGCCATGTGGGATCGGTGCGCCAGGCCACCCGTGGGCCACTACCGAGGACCGGCTGCCAGGGTGACTCCCTGGGGGCCTGTCTCGTGCAGCGATGAATGTTCGATTGTGGTGGTGCGGTGCTGCGTACAGCCGTCAGCGGCGCAGCCCGAGTCGCTCGATCAGCGACCGGTAGCGACCAATGTCAACCTGCTGCAGGTAGTTGAGCAGCCGCCGGCGTTGGCCGACGAGCAGCAACAAGCCACGACGGCTGTGATGGTCGTGCTTGTGCTCCTTGAGGTGCTCGGTCAGGTGCGAGATCCGGTGCGTCAGCAACGCGACCTGCACCTCAGGGGAGCCAGTGTCACCGTCAGACGTGGCGTAGTCATCGATGATCTTCTTCTTGGTCGCGACGTCAGTCGACACGCGAACTCCTCTCGAATTCTCTGCTGCGCGGCGCGCCGGGGCCTATCCACCCGGGCACACGAATCCCGCGGCCGTTACACGGCGACCACAGGCTACCAGCGGCGGACCGCCCACTCCCAATCGTCGCGCACGGCGCTGGGGCTGTCGGCAGCGTTCAGTAGTCGTCGGGTTCGGCATCGCCGGGGCGTGCGGCCCGTTTGTGCAAGGTCAGCTCACGAACGGTCCGGTGCAGTGCATCGACGGCGACGTCGAGCACCGCGTGGTCGTCGGTGTCGGACGGGTGCTTGGCTCGTGCGGGGTCGACCGGCTGGGGCAACAGGTCCGACAGGTCCCCGACCACGTGGTAACCACCATCGCGCAGCCCCTCGACCACCCCGCGGGAGCGCTCGGCCATCCACTCGAAGTCCTCGACCGGCAAGGTGAACTTGGACATGTCTGGGCGGTTCTCCAGCTGACGGCCCAACCAGCGGATCCAGAACAGGGACCGTGAGCTGTCGACGTCGGTGGCAGCCAGTTGCTCATTGACCCGGCGAAGCAATTCGGCCTCGGCCGTTCCCAGCGACGGGTTCGACCTCGGCGGTTGCAGGTCGTGACCACTGGGGTCGACCCCCAACACTGAGCAGAACCGCTGCCACAACAACTCCGGTGCGCTTCCGGCTCGTGGCACCGTGATGACGTGTAAGCGATCTGCCGGCAGATGCTTGCGCCACCGCGCCAACGCGTCGGGGGCGTACTGGCTGGACCAGAACCGTTTGCCCCACGGCCCGTGATCACTGTCGGGGTGACGCAGCGACTGTGCGTAGTACTCCCAGCTGAACGGCTGCCGACTGCGCAGTCCGGTCTGCCACATCGCCGGCGCGACGCGGGTGAGGTCGCGCGCTGTGTAGATCACGTGCACGGTTGAGTCGCCGAGCGCCTTGAGCATGCGCTTGATCTCGGCTGCGCTGGCCGAGGCCATCATCTCGTGTGACAAGACGGCACGCCCGTCCCACGCTGAAAGCTCGGCGGCGAGCTTGGGCCAGGCGCCGGTGACATCGGCGCCGGTGGCCGGCATCTTGCCCCGCCCCAGCGCCTCGCGCACCGCCCGACCCTGGTTGCGGAAGGTCTTGCGGGGGTAGAGGACGCCCTGCTCAGCGAGGCGATCACAGTTGCGCATCAACAACCCCTGGACATACGTCGTCCCGGTCTTGTGCGGCCCCACATGCAGGTAGACGGTGTTGTTCACTGTTGGCTGCCTGCTCCCTTGTTGACGGTGCGCAACACGGACTTCGCGACCGCACGCAGTCGTGCACGCGGGCCGGACGGACGCTGCTGCCGGGCGCGGGGGGCGCCGCCGAGGCCGTGCACCGTCCGCATCTGGACCGCCCGGCGCACCAGGCCGGCCACCGCATCCAGGCCCACCTCGACGAGCTCATCGGGCGAGGTCTGGTCGGGCGGGGTCTGGCGGCGGCTGCCTTCGCTGGGTGGGGTTGGCACCAGGTCAGCCACATCGCCGACAACGTCGTAGCCCGCCGACCGCAGCCCGGCAGCCTGCTTTTCGGCGAGACCGTGCACCAGCGGGAATCGGTCCGGCGGCGGTGCGTACCGTGTGCTGCCGGAGCGACCGGCAAGCACCTGCTGGGCAAGCAGAGACTTCACGTGCGCGGCGTGCTCGGTGGGGGTCAATGCGCCGTCCCGGCCGCCGAGTTGAGCGTTCACCAGCCGCAGGAACGTCACCTCAGCAGACCCCAGCGACGCGTTCGGGCGGACGCCGTCGTCGCCCCCCGGTTGTGCAGCAACCCCCGGATCGACCCCGATCACCGCGGCGAAGCGTGCCCACAGCAGGCCCGGGTCGGCGCCCGCGGGCGGCACCGTGATCACGTGCACCCGCTCAGCCGGCAGGTCACGCCCCCACCGCGCGAGCACCCCGACCGGGTCATGCACCGACCAGAACCACCGCCCGACGACACCGTCGTGACCGAGATCGAGGACGTCGTGTAGGTACTGCTCGAACGACAACGAGCGGCCGTGCTTGGTCGACTCTTGCCACTCGGCCGCCAGCAGGCCCCACAGGTCTCGCGCGGTATAGATCACATGGACCCGCTCGGGACCCAACGAGTCGAGCGCGCGGGCCACATGCTTGCTGTTCGCGGCGGCAAACAACTCGTGCGAGATTACCGACGGCCCCGCCCAGTCTCGGGTCCCGGCCGCTACCCGCTCCCACATGCCCGCAGACTCCGCCGGGCGACTCTTCAGCTCTCGCAGGTCGAGACTCGCCTGATAGTGGTCGGCGTAGCGGCGGCGGGCGAACCGGACACCCGCATCGGCAAGCGCGTGCCGCCGTTGCCACATCAGGTCCTGCAGGTACGTCGTTCCCGTCTTCGGTGCACCGATGTGCACGAACACCGGGCCGGCCGGTCCAGCCTCTGCCATCGAACGGCCGGGAAGCCGACCGCCCCGACGGGCAGGGCGGACCTTGGTTGTCTCGGCGTCCGGGCCAGCGTC
This sequence comes from Nocardioidaceae bacterium, assembly GCA_013696365.1. Taxonomy (GTDB): domain Bacteria; phylum Actinomycetota; class Actinomycetes; order Propionibacteriales; family Nocardioidaceae; genus JACCVL01. Next base: position 206 of record JACCYS010000052.1, on the reverse strand, counting down.
AACGGCGGCGCGCGGGGGCTGGTTGCCGTGCCGACTCTTGAGCCTGCGCTGCAAAGGACCGAGCTCGGTCAGCAGGCCTGCGGTTGCGCGGACCCCAGCAGCCGACAGCAGCGCGCTGTCGACGTCGACGGCCGGGGCCGAACGGAGCGTGTCCAGGTCGGGCAGGAGGTCGTTCAGGTCACCCGCCACGTCGTAGCCTGCCGCCT
>JACCYS010000019.1 GCA_013696365.1 Nocardioidaceae bacterium | reverse complement strand
CCCATGCCCTTGATCCGCATGCCCTTGGCGCGACGACCCATCTCCCGCTCGGTCTCACGCCGCGCATCGCGGGCCGCCAGCGACTGCCGCTTATCGTAGGTCTTCTTACCTTTGCCGAGGCCGATCTCGACCTTGGCGCGGCCGTCGGAGAAGTACAGCGACAACGGAACCAACGTAAAGCCCTTCTCGCTGACCTTGGCGTCGATCTTGTCGATCTCCAACCGGTGCAGCAACAGCTTGCGCTTTCGCCGGGGCGTGTGGTTGGTCCACGTCCCGGCGACGTACTCGGGAATGTGCACGCCCAGCAGCCAGGCTTCGCCGTTCTCGACCTCAGCGAAACCATCAATGAGCGAGGCACGGCCGGCTCGCAGGGACTTCACCTCGGTGCCGGTAAGGACCAGTCCGGCCTCCCAGGTATCACCAATCAGATAGTTGTGCCGCGCCTTCTTGTTCTGGGCGACGATCTTGCGGCCCTGTTCCCTGGACATCAGACCAGTGTCTCGCACGCTTGGCCCGTGGCGAGGGGCCGGTGGTGAGCGGCCGGTCAGAGCCACCCTGCCGGGTCAACCGGACTCCCGTTCGCATAGACCATGAAGTGCAGGTGGCAACCGGTGGAGAATCCGGTGTTTCCGACTGAGCCGATGACGTCGCCGTGAGCCACCTGCTGTCCCCAGGACGTGCTGAAACTGCTCAGGTGGTTGTACGAAGTGGCAACAGGCGTGCCGTCAACGGTGCCGTGCGCGATGACCACCTGGTTGCCGAAACCGGTGTTGTATGACTGCGACACCACCCTGCCGCTGGCGGCAGCGCGCACCGGCGTCCCGCAACCGGCACCAAAATCTGTGCCATCGTGCAGCTTCATCACCTTGAAGATGGGGTGCAAGCGCATGCCGAAGGGCGAGGTTACGTAGGCCCCCGGAACGGGCGAGGACAGCACACCATTGCCGGTCGAGCCCGACGAGCTAGTTCGGCCCGCCGAGCCCGCCGAGCCGGACGAACTGGTTGTCGGCGGTTGGAGCGCCTGGCGCATCCGGACCTTCGACAGCAGAGCGCTGACCCGTTCGCGCTCAGCGCGCACGCTCTTCAGCGCCCGGCGGTCTTGCTGTCGGGCTGAGGCGGCAGTGCGCCGGGAGTCCCGCCGCTCGAGCACCAATGCCTGCACCTGCTGGCGCCGGTCGCGCGCCTCGGCAACAAGTCCGGTCGTGCGGGTCAGATGCTCCGCTGTTCGCGAGCGCTCCCGCGCGGCCAGGCGCCTGAGCTGCTCGACCCGCTCCTCGCGCAGCCGCATCATCACCTGCGCCGCCTCGAGATCATCGATCGAGGAAGTTTGTGCCGACGCCACCGACTCCGCAGATGACAAGACCTCGGGAAAGCCAAGCCCGTCATCGCCTGCTGCCAACGCGTCGACGCTGATCAAGCTCGGGCTGCTGCTCGACATCGACTGGACGGCGAAGCGCTCGAGACCCTCTTGGGTGTCGCTGACCAGACTGCGCGCCTGCGCAAGATCGCCCTCGGCGATGTCGAGCCGCTGGTCGACGGCCGCGAGCCGACTGTGGGCTTCGACATCGACCTGTCGTGCGGCTGCCAGTTGGCCAAGAGTCGACGTCAGGCCACGCCGCGCCTCCCCTAGCTGCACTCGCGAGCTCTCCAGTGCACCGCTGGCGCTGTCTACCCGTCGGGTGGCTCGCCGGAGGTCTGTCTGCTGACGATCGATCCCCCGGGTGATGCTGGACTTGTGCCGGTCCAGCTCACGCTCCCGGTCGGCGGCGGCGGTGTCGACGGCACTGCCCACGAGGCCACTGGCGAGTGCCAGGGTCAGTGCGCTGATGACGGCGGCGCGGGGAGCACGTCTCGACGTATCCCTGCGTCGCCGACCGAGGGGGAAGGATCGGTCCACGAGTCGCCTTCGTTGGTGGATGGCATCAGCTGGGTCGTGCCTGTTGCTGGTGGAATCTGTGTTGCCAGTGTGAGTCGTGTTACTGATGGGATCTGCGCTGACGCTAGCCCACAACCGTCACACGTTGAGGTATTTGCGGGTCAGTACGAGTGTCGGAACGACCGCGACCACGATCGCGAAGACCACGGTGATACCCCCGGCTCGGATTGCGTCACCCCAGTCGACCCACGGCGTGACCTGGCTCAGGCGCTCAGCGAGGTAGCCCTGCACGAGAAAGGCCATGAACGCCGCCAGCACCCCGCAGGCCACGGCCGCACCCACCACGGCCGCAATCAGCGACTCCAGCACGAACGGCAGTTGGATGTGCCACGACGAGGCGCCGACCAGCCGCATGATGCCGATCTCGCGGCGCCGCGCATAGGCAGCGAGCCGGATCGTGTTGGCCACCTGGAGCACTGCGGCAAGCATCAGAACCCCGGCGAAGGCCAACGCCACCCAGCGCATGTTGCCCAGCACCTCATACAGCGGGTCGAGAAACTCCCGCAGATCCTTGACCTCGGCGACCCCGCTCAGCCCCTGCAGCTCGCTGGCAAGGGTGTCGATCTCGGTGGGGTCGGTGAGCGTGACGAAGTAGGAGGCGGGGAACGACTGCGGCGTCAAGGCGGCGAACAAGCGGCGACCGGTGTTGTTCTGGCCGAAGATCTCCTCAGCCCGCTCGTACGCCTGCGGCGGCGACTGGTACTCGAACGACTTGACCTGATTACTGTCCTCGATCACCGCCTCGATCTCATCCCGTTGGGCTGCAGTCGCCTCGCCGTCGATGCAGGTCCCCTCAAGCGAGTTCGAGGAGCACAGCTGCACCTCGATCTGCAGCCGGTCACCCCAATACTCCTGGGTGCGGTCGATCTGCTGCTGTAACAACAACCCGATCCCGACGAGGGACAGCGACACGACCAAGGTCACGATCAGCGACACCGTCATCGAGACGTTGCGCCGGATCCCGGTGCCGAGCTCGGACAATACTTGCGGGAGGGACATGGTTTCCCGGGGATAGGGGACGGGTGGGATCGGGAACGGTGGTCAGTGCAAAGCTGGCGGCCGCCATCGGGTGACGCGCCCGTGGGGACCCAGCTCTGCGGTCAGGTCTCCCGCTGAGCCGGGCGGCTCATGTCTGATAGCCGTACACGCCGCGGCTCTGGTCACGCACCACTTTGCCGTCGTCCAGCTCGATGACACGTTTGCGCATCTGGTCAACGACGCCCGCATCATGGGTGGCCATCACCACGGTCGTGCCGGTGCGGTTGATGCGGTCCAACAGCTTCATGATGCCCACCGAGGTGGTCGGGTCAAGGTTGCCGGTCGGTTCGTCAGCGATCAGAATCTTTGGCCGGTTGACGAATGCCCGAGCCACCGCGACTCGCTGCTGCTCGCCGCCGGAGAGCTCGTCGGGCATCCGCCCGCCCTTACCCTCCAAGCCGACCAACTCCAGTGTTTCGGGCACTACCCGGTTGATGACCGACCGCGGCTTGCCGATCACCTGCAGGGCGAAGGCGACGTTCTCGCTGACCGTCTTGTTGGGCAGCAGCCGGAAGTCTTGGAAGACCGTGCCGATCTGACGCCGAAGCCCGGGCACCTTCCAGCGTGCCAGCCGGTTGATCTCCTTACCTGCCACGTAGACTCGACCCGCCGTGGGACGGGCTTCGCGCAGCACCAACCGCAGGAACGTGGACTTCCCGGAGCCGGACTGGCCCACCAAGAACACGAACTCGCCCTTCTCGACCTCGACCTCGACTGCGTCAAGTGCCGGCCGATGGGTGCCGGGGTAGGCTTTGGAGACGTTCTCAAAGCGGATCACGGAGCCTCGCGGCCGGTCGTTGGGTGCAGGAATGGGTTCGAGGCGTTGCCGCCTCGGATGCTCGGCCAGTCGATGAGTGTAGGCCCCGCCCACTGCAGGGTGCGGGTGACGCTCCGCGGGGCACTCACCGGTCCTGGCAGACCACGCGCACCCGCTGGACCGAATTGTTGGCGAAGCCGCCGCGATTCCACGGCGCCTCAACCGCCTGCACACGGCCGCTGGCGTCCTGAGCGCGCGCACCCAGGTGGTACTCCCCCGGCCCCGCCAGCCAGGTCGCTCGCCATCGGCGCCACGCGTACCGCTCGGACCCGGCTTGCTCGCCCGGCTCCGGGTCGAGCTCGGCATCGATCCAGGTGGATCCGCCGTCAGTGGTCAGCTGCACTCGGGTCACCGGAGCCCAACCCGACCAAGCACGACCAGAAACCTCAACCTCGCCGGGTGCGACGACACGAGTCCGCGAGTAGAAATCGGGATAGCCCGGCGGGATCAGCAGAGCCCGCGGCTCGATGCGGGTGAGGGCAACCCCATCGGGCTCAGCGCCGCCGTCGGCCCCCTCGGCCCAGTGGCGCAACCGATAGGCCCGGTGCTGGAACCCGTCGAACTGCTCAGCCAGCACCTCGATGCCGGTCAGCCACTTGACCTGAGCCATTCCGTACCACCCCGGGACGACCAGCCGCGCTGGAAAGCCGTGCTGCAGCGGCAGCGGCGAGCCGTTCATCTCGTAGGCGACGAGCACGTCTTCGTCGAGAGCGTCAGCGAGGTCCAGTGCGCGCTGATAGTCCTGCTCGACACCTCGCTCGACGCCGTGATCGGCGCCCGTGCAGACCACGTCCAGCGCGCCGTCGCGAACACCGGCTTTCTCCAGCAGCCGGGCCAGCGGAACACCGGTCCAGGTCGCGGTGCCGACCGCCTCGACCAACCACGGTTGACTCTGCGCCCGTGGCTCATAGCGCGCTCGCCCATTGCCGGCGCACTCGAAGGTCACGGTGAGTGTGCGCTGCGGCATGGCCCGCAACTCAGATAGGTCAATGTTCAGCGGCGACTCCACGGTGCCGTCGATCCGCAGGCGCCAGGTCGACTCATCCAGGATCGGCATGTCGTAGTGGGTGAGCAGGTAGTGCAGTCCCGGCGGCGTGATGTCACAAGCCAGCGCCTCAAGCGGCAGCCCGTGATTGCGCGCAGCCAGTTGCAGTTCCTCTACCGAGATCTGCTCACCGGGGTCGGCGATCCTCGCTGGCGCACTCACCGCGGCTGGCAGCCCGGCGTCGGCAGCCGCGTTGGACCCCGCCACCCGTTCCGACGTTTCCGTCATGCCACTCAGACTACGGCTAAGGTTAGGGCCCTCCTTCGAAGGGCATCTCCGTGTGCGGCATCGCAGTCCTCCACGAGCTCACCACGACCACCGACGCCAACCCCAATCCCACCGCCGACGCGAAACGCACAGCAATCGACGAGCTCGGCAGCCAGATGCTCGCCCGCCTGGAGCACCGCGGCCCCGACGGTACCGACTCCCGCCGCGTCGGCCGGACCTGGCTGGGCCACACCCGGTTGTCCATCGTCGACCTGGCGGGCGGCGACCAACCGCTGCCGGATGCAGCCAACCAGCGTTACATCGTGTGCAACGGGGAGATCTACAACCACGGTGAGCTTCGCGACAAGCTCGACGGGCCGTTCTTGACCGCATCGGACAGTGAGGCAGCGCTGCACGCCAGCATCAACGGCCCCGAAGGAGTTGCTCTGCTGACCGGCATGTTCGCCTTCTGCGTCGCTGACCAAGATGATGGGTTCCTCGCCGCTCGCGACCGACTGGGCATCAAGCCGCTGTACTGGGCAACCCACGAGGGTGTGGTTGCTTTCGCCTCCGAGTTGCAGGCCTTCGACCCCGACTGGCGGGCACTGGTGGAGGAGTTCCCTCCCGGACACGTATGGACGCCCGAAGGTGGCCTGGTCCGCTACGGCGAGATCCACGAGGAGACCCGGGAGTACGCCGACCGGGACACCACCATGGATGTCATCCGCGAGGCTCTGGTCGTCGGCGTACGCCGGCGGATGATGGCCGACGTAGGGGTCGGCGTGTTCTTGTCCGGCGGGCTCGACTCCAGCCTGGTCGCGGCGATCATGGCCCGTGAGGCTGCCGAGGGCCAGCCGGTGCACTCGTTCGCCGCCGGCACCGCGGACAGCTCTGACCTGGTCGCCGCCCGCGTGGTGGCAGACCACCTCGGCCTGGTGCACCACGAGCGCGTCTACTCCGCCGAGGACGTGGTCGAGGTGCTGCCCACCGTCGTCGCGTCGATCGAGTCCTTCGAGCCTTCGCTGGTGCGCAGTGCGGTGCCCAACTATCTGTTGGCAGAGTTGGCTGCCCAGCACGTCAAGGTGGTGCTCACCGGCGAGGGCGCCGACGAGCTGTTCGCGGGCTACGACCACCTGCGCGACATCGCCGACTCCGATGAGTTGCGCGCCGAGCTCATCCGCAGCGTCGAGGGATTGCACAACCTCAATCTGCAGCGCTGCGACCGGGTCACGATGGCCCACGGGCTGGAGGCGCGGGTGCCGTTCCTCGACCTGGACCTGATCGCGGTCGCCCAGCGGGTGCCGATCGCCTGGAAGCTGCCCGGCGAGGAGGGCCAAGAGAAGGCGATCTTGCGCCATGCTTTCGCAGGCTGGATCCCCGACGAGATCCTTTGGCGGGTCAAGGAGCAGTTCGGCGACGGCAGCGGCACCGCCGCAGTGATGGCCGAGCGCGCACGCGACCTGGCTCCCGATGCCGACTGGGAGCAGGTTTCGGTGCCGGGCCTGCCGAGAGCGCGCAGTCGCGAAGAGCTGGGCTACCAGCGAGTCTTCGCAGCTCACCTTGACGGGGTTCGCTCCGACCGCGTGCTTGGCCGCTTCGCCACCGCCTAAAAAACCGCCGGAACCGGCGGCGTAAGCAAGTCTCCGCAACGCAGAAACACCGCTGAAATATGTCGGCCTCATGCTGCGGTCATGACGGCGTTCTTGCGCGGGGCCAACCCCGCAGACGGTTCTGCAGACGGCCCCGTGAACGACCTCGTAAACCGCCCAGCCCGCGAAACCGCCCGCGGGCTCGCTGACGCCGTCACCGAGCATCAGCGAGACGCCGCCAGCGTGGTGTCCGACGCGCTGGCGGCAATCGCGGTCCACGAGCCCCGAGTGCACGCGTTGCTTCATGTGGCGGGCGCGGATGCCACCGCCCGGGCCGCACGCATCGACCGTGAGCTGCACGCCGACCGTGAGCACGGCCGCCCCTCGGCGCGCCTATTGGCGGGTGTCCCGGTGGTCATCAAGGACAACATCGCCGTCCGCGGTATGCCGCTGACCTGCGGCTCCGCGGTATGGGCCCTGACTCCGCCTCGGCGCGACGCCACCTTGGTCCGCCGACTGCGGCGGGCCGGGGCGATCGTGGTCGGCAAGGCCAACCTGGACGAGTTCGGCATGGGCGCCACCACCGAGACCTCCGCGTTCGGCGCGAGCCGAAACCCGCTCGACGAGCGGCGCACACCGGGTGGTTCGAGTGGTGGCAGCGCCGCGGCGGTGGCTGCCGGCGAGGTGCCGGCCGCGGTGGGCACCGACACCGGTGGATCCATCCGTGAGCCAGCGGCGCAGTGCGGGATCGTCGGCGTCAAGCCCTCACACGGCAGCATCCCGCTGAACGGTGTCGTCCCGTTTGCTCCCAGCCTGGACCAAGCCGGTCCGCTGGCCGGCACAGTCGTCGACGCGGCCATGCTGCACCAGGCGATGGCCGGCGCACGCAATGGCCGGGGCCTGGTTGCAGCGGCGCTTGCGGGCGCCGTGCACGTCGATCTGCGCGGGCATCGGGTCGGCGTGGTGACCGAGATGGCGGGCCTTGCCAACGCACCCGGGGTCTTGCGTCGGTTCAACCGCTGCCTCGAGCAGATGGCGGGCTTGGGCGCTGAGTTGGTCGAGGTGTCGCTGCCGACCGTCAGCGGTGCGCTGGAGGCCTACTACCTGATCTCGTCGTACGAGTCGCTGGCGACCCTGGCCGGGTTGGTCGAGCACCCGTTGCTCGGAGACGAAGCGCGCCGCAGGTTGCTGGTCGGCCAGCAGGTCAGCGCGGACAGCCCAAGCGGTGCGGACAGCTCACGCGGTGCGCTCGCCGACGCCTGGCGGCTGGCCGACGACCTGCAGGCCGCGGTCGATGCCACCTGGGCCGAATGCACCGTGTTGGCGTCGCCGACACTGCCGGTCACCGCCCCACTGCTGGGCAACGGTCTGGACGACCCGCTGTCCACGCCCCGCACCGACTGCTGGACGGTGCTGGCGAACCTCACCGGCATCGCCGCGCTGTCGCTTCCCGTCGGCGAATGCCCGGACACCGGGCTGCCGGTGGGGGTGCAGCTGATGGCTCCGCACGGAGCCGACGCGCGCCTCTACCGGGTTGCGGCCTCGACCGAGGCGGCAATGGAGACCGCCACGCAGCGCGAACTCAGAGCTTGATCCCGACGTACTTCGTCTCGAGGTACTCCTCGATCCCCTCGGCTCCGCCTTCGCGCCCGAAGCCGCTGGCCTTGACACCTCCGAATGGCGCCGACGGGTTGGACACCACCCCCTGGTTGAGCCCGACCATGCCGGTCTCGAGCTGCTCACACACCCGGAGCGCACGCGACAGGTCCTGGGTGAAGACGTACGACACCAGGCCGAACTCCGTGTCGTTGGCCATCGCCACCCCGTCGGTGTCGTCGGCGAAGGTGAAGACCGGCGCGACCGGTCCGAAGATCTCCTCGCGGAACATCCGTGCCTCGGGCGGCACGTCGGTGAGCACGGTGGGGGCGTAGAAGTAGCCAGCGCCCTCCCCCGGCGACCCGCCGACCTGCACCTCGGCGCCCCGCTGGACTGCGTCGTCGACGATGTCGGCGACCTTGTCACGCTGCTTGGCCTCCACCAGCGGGCCGACGTCGACTCCGTCCTCGGTGCCACGGCCGACCACCAGTGCACCCATTCGCTCGGTCAGCCGCCGGGCAAACTCCTCGGCGACGGACTCGTGCACGATGAACCGGTTGGCGGCGGTGCAGGCCTCACCGATGTTGCGCATCTTCGCCAGCATCGCCCCGTCGACGGCCTCGTCGAGGTCGGCGTCTCCGAACACCACGAACGGCGCATTGCCGCCGAGCTCCATCGACACCCGCAGCAACCCCTCGGCGGACTGCTCGACGAGTCTGCGCCCAACCTCGGTGGAGCCGGTGAAGGTGAGCTTGCGCAACCGCGGGTCTCGGATCAGCGGCTCCATCACGGCCCCGGTATCGCTGGTGCCCACGAGGTTGAGCACCCCCGGCGGCAAGCCGGCCTCGGTGAGGATGTCGACCAGCGCCATCATCGTCAGCGGGGTGAGTCCAGCCGGCTTCACCACCATCGTGCAACCGGCGGCCACCGCAGGCCCGATCTTGCGGGTGCCCATCGCCAGCGGGAAGTTCCACGGGGTGATCATCAGGCACGGCCCGACGGGCTGTTTCATCGTCAGCAGTCGGGTGGCCCCGTTGGGTGCGGTTGACCAGCGTCCGGAGACGCGCACCGCCTCCTCGGAGAACCACCGGAAGAACTCGGCGCCGTACGCTATCTCGGCGGCCGACTCCTTGAGCGGCTTGCCCATCTCGAGGGTCATCAGCAGCGCCAGGTCGTCGGCACGCTCGGTGATCAGCTCGAAGGCGCTCCGCAGGATCTCGCCGCGCTCCCGTGGCGGGGTCAGCGCCCAGTCCGGCTGGGCGGCAACCGACGCGTCCAGCGCGGCGACCCCGTCCGCGGCGTTCGCGTCCGCAACGTCGACGAGGTTGTGCCCGGTCGAGGGGTCCTCGACGCCGTGCGTGCGACCGCCAGTCGCCTCCCGCCACTCGCCACCGACGAACAGTCCTTTCGGGACTGCGTCGACGACGGCGCGTTCGCGGTCGGGGGTGATGCTGGGCCTGCTGCTGGGCGTGCTGGTCATGGTGCCTCCTCGTTCAGCAGACCGGCCGGAGCAGCCCGGTCTCCAGGTCGTAGACGAAGCCGCCGACACGCACTCTGCCGAGATACGGCCACGACTGCACCCGTTGCACGTCGGCGCGCACGGCTGCGTCCTGGTCGGTGGTGGTCAGGAATGCCAAGCTGCGGGTGTCCGGGCCGCCCGCGTCGCGGACCGCGGCATGCACGTCGTGCTCGCTGTCGGCAGCCATCCGGCAGCCGGTGTGCGCGACCACCATGAACCGCTCGACACCCAGCAGGTAGGACGCCAGCACGAGGGTGCGCAGCACGTCGTCGGTGACGCGGGCGCCGGCGTTGCGCAGGATCTTTGCGTCGCCCGGAGCCAGCCCGAGCATGCCCAGTGGGTCAATCCGGGAGTCCATGCAGGTCAGCAGGGCCAGCCCCTTGGCCGCGCGTGGATGCAATCCGCGTTGGTCATAGCTCTCGGCGTGCAGCCGGTTGCCGGCCACGACGTCCGCGAACGGCCCAGTCGACGGCCCAGTCGACGGCTCAGTCGCGGGGTCGCTCGCAGGGTCGGCAGAGCGCTCCGAAGTCGTCATGGTTGCACTTTAGGGGCTGCTTGAGCTGGTTAGGCCTGCACCCTGTCCGCCCCGCGACGCCAGCGGATACCGGCCTCGATGAAGTCGTCGATCTCACCGTCGAAGACACCCTGCGGGTTGCCCGTCTCCTGCTCGGTGCGCAGGTCTTTGACCATCTGATAGGGGTGCAGCACGTAGGAGCGCATTTGATCGCCCCAGGAGGCGGCCACGTCGCCGCGCAGCTCGTCCAGGGTGGCGCGCTCCTCGGCGCGCTTGAGCGCGAGCAGCTTGGCCTTGAGGATGACCATTGCGGACGCCTTGTTCTGCAGCTGGCTCTTCTCGTTCTGGCAGCTGACGACGACGCCGGTCGGGAGGTGGGTCAGCCGCACCGCGGAGTCGGTGGTGTTGACCGACTGCCCGCCCGGCCCGGACGAGC
>JACCYS010000016.1 GCA_013696365.1 Nocardioidaceae bacterium | reverse complement strand
CAGCCGGGGCGCGGACTCCTCGGCCCGGTCCAGGTATCCGATGACGACCACCATGTCACCGAGTCCCTCGTCAGCGAGACGGAGCGCGAGGTCCGCCGCGCTGCGCTGTGACGCCTGGGCGAAGGACTCTCGTAGCGCGAGATCCTCGATCGGGTAGCCGGCGAGCATCAGCTCGGGGAAGGCCACGACATGAGCCCCCTCGGCCCGGGCGCGGCGCGACCACTCGACGACGAGGTCGGCGTTGCCGGCGAGGTCACCGACGGTGGGGTTGACCTGGGCCAGCGCGAGTCGCAGTTGGGGCACGCCCCGACACTAGTGTGGACGCTGCGACTAGTGGTCGTCGGCGTTAGTCCTTCGGGGGTCAGGCTGCCGGGTTGAGTGGCTCGTGGGTGGCCAGGCGATCGAGGTAGGCGTTGAGGTCTGCCTTGGTGTAGCGCCAGTTGAACGGGCTCGCGGTGGCGTTGTATCGGGCCTGGAAGGCAAGCAGCCGATGTTCGAGGCCGGCGAGGTCAGCGAAGTTGGCGGGATTGATGACCTTGCGTTGCACGATGGAGAAGTAGATCTCGATCTGGTTCAGCCAGGACGCGTGGATCGGGAGGTGGACGAGTACGGCGGTGGGCCAGGCTTCGCGCATCCGCTCGACCGAGGCCTGCCCGGCGTGGGAGGACCCGTTGTCCACGACCCAGAACACCCTGCGTGCCGAGGCGTAGGGCTCTCGTGTCATGACCTGCTCGATGAGGTCGCCGAACGGGACGATCCCGGTGGTCGGTGCGCAGCGACCGATCACGGTGGCGTGGTGCACGTCGAGCGCGGCGAGGTAGGCCAGGGTGCCACCCCGGGTGTACTCGAACTCGACCCGGCGGGTACGTTTCGGTCCGGGTGGCAGGTCGTCGTGGCGGCGCCGGAGTGCTTGCAGCTGGGACTTCTCATCGGCGCTGATGACGTACTCGTCGGGCCGCAGCCGGCGGCCTTGCCAGTGTCGGTCGTACAGGTCGAGCACCCGCTCGGCCTTGGCTGCGAAGTCGGGGTCGCGGGGGAAGATCCAGGACCGGTGCAGCCACGGCTTGATCGCATCAGTGTCCAACCAGCGGCGCACCGTCGACCCGGACACGGTGTCGGTGATGCCGCGGGTGACGGCTTCGCGGGCCAGGTCCTGACACGACCATCGCGACAGCGGCAGCCCGTGCTCGGCGGGCAGCGAACACGCCAGCGCCTTGACCTGTGCCACCACGGTCGCGGCGAACACTGGTGGCCGTCCGGAGCGGGGCCGGTCGGCCAGGCCCTTCATACCGTGCGCGGCGAACCGGCTGCGCCAGGTCCGCACGGTGTCGACGTGCAACCCGAGGTCGCGAGCGATCTGAGCGTTGGACTGGCCGTCAGCGGCGGCCAACACGATCCAGGCCCGCTGCACCTTCCGCAGCGGTGCCTTACGTGCGCGGGCCAAGGCCTCCAGCTCCGCGCGGTCGAGGTCGGTGAGGGTGATCAGGACCGGGGAAGAGGTCGTGGTCATGGCACCGTTGTCCCGCGGCCCAGGCTCAGTTCCGGGCCGACACGCCGATCCGCCCACGCCAGGGTCGCCGCTCGGTCCACGATGGGAGGCATGCCGAAGGTCCCGGAGTCCACGAAGTCCTCGCTGGCCTACAAGCTCTCCGCCCGAGCGCGGGAACGCTGGCCGCAACTGACCGACGTCGAGGTCACCCACCGGGCCGGGTTCGCCTACGTCACCGGCACCATGGCTGACGGCCACCACCTACCCCTGTGCCGGTTGCGCTACGGCGGTTCGGCCAGCATCTGGGGCTTCTCGATCTACCGGGCCAGCCACGGCGACTACCAACCCAGCATGCTGCCCAGTGGAGCCACCGCAGGAACCCCCGAAGACGCCCTCGACACCGCCTGCGGCCTCTACCTCGGCGACCCCACCGCCTGGATCAGACCCCCGAAGGACTAACAGCGAGAAGCACTAGCGGCAGGGGCTGCGCGTCATCGGACTACATCTCCGATACGCGCTCGCGCTCTGCGCGAGATGGTCAGCCAAGACCCGTCGGCCTTCCTCAGTAACGGTCAGCCAGAACTGATGCACCGGGTCGATCGGCTGGTCCCATTGGCGGTACTTCGCGATGGGTGCGTGAAGCTCGAGAAGTCCGGCGACAACCAGGTCGGAGGCGTACGGGCTCGCTCCCTGCCAGGG
>JACCYS010000380.1 GCA_013696365.1 Nocardioidaceae bacterium | reverse complement strand
GGTCTCGGTCTTCCTCACCGGTGTGGACGGCCTGAACCAGCCCAAGGGTGTGACGCCCAGTGAGCAGTTGCGGCTGAACATGTCGACCCCGGTGTCGAGCAACCCCAACCGGCTCGGCGTCATCGGTGGCGACAACCAGGGGTACCCCAACGGTCGCCGACTGGCAGACGACGTCGTCGACATCTCGTTGCAGGTTGTCGAGGGTGAGTTGCGGGGCGAGAAGAACGACCTCGGCGACGCGGTGAACGCCAACGACGTTGCCTTCGGCGACAGCTTCCCCTACGTCGCCCTGCCCACGTCGGGTTCGGACGTCACACCGCACAACGCCGGCGGCTTCACTCCGCTGACCGGTGGCAATGCACCGAACAGCCCGACCGCAGGACCGTCGGCGATGCCGGCGCTTCCGCTGTCGGCGATCGCCCTGGGCCTGCTGGCCCTCGGCGGCGGGGTGGTTGCCTGGACCAAGCGGCCGACCGGAACACCGGCCACCGCCTGAGCCAGCAGCACAAGCACCAGCAGCAGTTAGCGCGCCACCGCTGACTCCCCGGTCGGACCTCCTCTCTTCTGGTCCGGCCGGGGTCGGCGGTGGCCGCGTACACCACCGGGGCCGCGAGTGCCGGTCCTGTTCATGTCGGCGACGGCGAGAGGGGCGTACGGCATGCGACGCACGAGTGTGCTCGTGCTGACCGCCTGCTTGGCAGGCCTGATGCTCGCCGTCTCCGGCGCGTTCGCGTTCACCGGCGGCGGCGCCGACGACGCGGCTAGCCCAAGGACCGCAGGGGGGGTGGATCCCGCTGCGCTGGCGACCGCCGGCGACCTGGATGCCACCGTCGCCGCCCTGCAGGATCGTCTACGCGCGCAGCCACTCGACGCCCGCTCATGGGCAACGCTGGGTATCGCCTATGTCGAGCAGGCCCGACTCACCGGGGATGCGACGTACTACCCTAAGGCGGCCGGCGCGCTGCGCCGATCGTTGCGCGTTCAGCCAGACGACAACGCACTGGCGCTGGCGGGCAAGGCGGCGTTGTCGTCAGCGCGACACGACTTCGCCGCGGCCCTGCGACAGGCGAGGGCGGCCTTGCGCATCGACGCCTACCAGGTCGGCGCATTGTCGATCCGGGTCGATGCGCTGACCGAGCTCGGCCGCTACCGACATGCGCTGCGGGCTCTCGAACAGGCCGATCGCCGCCGTCCGAGCCTGCAGACTTTCGCGCGCTACTCATACGCCCGCGAGCTGCGCGGTGCCGACCGTGCCGCAGCGGTGCTGTTGGAGCGTGCCTTGAGCAGTGCGTCCACGGCTGCCGACCGGGCGTACCTGCTGACCCTGCGGGCGGATCTTGAGCGAAAGAACGGCCAGTTGGGTGCTAGTGACCGCTCGCTGGCCGAGGCGCTGCGCGGCGACCCCGACAATGTGGCTGCGGCAGCGTCGCAGGCACGACTGGCCGTTGCCCGTGGCGATCTGGCGCGCGCCGAACGGCAGTGGCAGTCGCTGGTCGCGCGGGCACCGCTGCCGGAGTACGTGCTGCAGTTGGCCGAGCTGCTGCAGGCGACCGGCGATGGCCCGGCAGCACGCGCGCAGTACGCCGTGCTGGAGGCGACAGCTCAACTGGCCCGATCCAACGGCGTGAACACCGATGTGGAAATTGCCGCATACGAGGCTGACCACGGCTCGCCTTCGCGTGCCGTGAGGTCGGCGCGGGCAGCATGGTCGGCCGCTCCGAGCATCGCGGCTGCCGATGTGCTGGCCTGGGCGCTGCACCGTAGCGGTCGCGATGAGCCCGCGTTGCGCTATGCGCGCATCGCCACCCGGCTCGGCACCGAGAACGCACTGTCGTGGATCCATCGCGGCAGCATCGAGCAGTCGCTGGGCCTTTCGGCCGCCGCCACACACCTGCGGCGCGGGCTTGCCGCCGACCCGGGCCTGTCGCCCTGGCAGGCCGACCGGGCACGGCAGTTGCTCGAAGCCGCCCGCCGCTGACGCGCGCCACGTAAACGTGGCTCGGCGACCCTTCACGTGGCGTGGCAGCCACGTAAGGGCACCGCGCGCACGTAAACGTGGCTGAGCGACTCAGGGCGGGCCGCGCCGCACTGCAACGAAATGCCGCGGCCGAGTCAGCTTCGTGGCAGAGCGCCGTCGGTTTTGATGCCAGCGGCGGCCCAGGCGTGCAGCGTGTCGTCGACACGGTCTGGGGCGACCGCGGCGGTGAGGTCGAGCAGCACCCGGGTACGGAAACCCGCGCGGGCTGCATCGAGTGCGGTAGCCCGTACGCAGTAGTCGGTGGCCAGCCCGCACACGTCCACCGAGTCGACGCCGCGTGCCTGCAACCACCGAGCCAGTGACTCGCCGGCATCGTCGCTGCCTTCGAAGCCGGAGTATGCGGCGGTGTGCTCGCCCTTGCGGAACACTGCATCGAACGGTCGCGGCTGCAGGTTCGGGTGAAACTCGACGCCCGCACCACCGACCAAGCAATGCGGCGGCCACGAGTCGACGAAGTCGGGTTCAGCCGCGAAGTGTTCACCGGGGTCGATGTGGTGGTCGAGCGTGGCCACCACATCGGCATAGTCGGTGTCTTCGCGGCTTGCGAGCAGCGCGCCGATCCGCTCGGCCACTGCAGCACCACCCGCAACGGCCAGCGAGCCGCCTTCGCAGAAATCGTTCTGCACGTCCACCACTATCAGTGCATGGGTCATCGGCGCACTCTCCTCAGTCGGTCTCGTAGACGGTCGGCAGCGCGGGCTCTCCGCGGGACAGGTGGAAGGCTGTCACCGGCAGCTCGGCGCGTGATCGCACGTGCCGCCCCCTGGACTCGGCCAGCGGCTCGCGCCACACCCGCTCACCATCGCGTACCAGCCTGACCAGCAGCGGCCGGTCGCCGCCGTCGTCGGCCGGTTGCTGGCCAACGCTGATCACCTCCGCGGTCGCGGACTGGTCGGCGTCGAGTCGTCGGCGAGCCCACTTGCGTCCAGCGACGGTCGCCTTGTCCGGGCTGTTCTTGGCCACTCCCATCAGCGCAGCCCCGGGGTCGTCGGAGGCTGCCCGGGCCACCAGCTTGTAGACGAAGCCGCAAGTGGGGTGCCCGGACCCGGTGACGAGCGACGTGCCGACGCCGTAGCCGTCGACGGGGGCTGCTGCCAAGCCGGCGATGGCATGTTCGTCGAGGTCGCCGGTGACCACCACACGGGTGTGGTGTGCGCCGAGCCGGTCTAGCTGGCGACGGACCTCGAACGCGGTCTGCACCAGGTCGCCCGAGTCCAGCCGTACAGCGCCGAGGTCGGTGCCCGCCACCTCAAGCGCGGTACGGACTGCCGTCTCGACGTCGTAGGTGTCGACCAGCAGGGTGGTGCCCACTCCCAGCGAGTCCACCTGCGCCGTGAACGCCGCGCGCTCGGTGTCATGCAGCAGCGTGAACGAGTGCGCACTGGTGCCGGTCGTGGGCACCCCATGGCTGACGCCCGCCTGCAGGTTGGAGGTGGCGGCAAAGCCGGCCAGGTAGGCCGCCCTTGCGCTCGCCACAGCCGCCTGCTCGTGGGTACGCCGCGACCCCATCTCGATGCACGGGCGGTCACCGGCGGCGCAGGTCATCCGGGACGCGGCCGAGGCCACCGCCGAGTCATGGTTGAACACCGACAACGCCAGCGTCTCCAGCAGCACCACCTCGGCGAATGGCGCCTCCACCACCAGCACCGGCGACCCGCTGAAATACGTCTCGCCCTCGGGATAGCCCCAGACGTCGCCGCCGAACCGGTACGCTGCTAGCCATTGCGCGGTGGGCTCGTCGACCACCCGCTGGTCCAGCAGCCAGCCGACCTGGTCGTCGGTGAAGCAGAAGTGCTCCAGCTCGTCCAGGAACCGGCCGGTGCCGGCGACCACACCGAAGCGTCGTCCGCCGGGCAGCTGGCGTGCGAACAGCTCGAAGACAGCGCGCCGATGGGCCGAGCCGGTGCGCAGGGCAGCCTGCACCATCGTGAGCTCGTATTGGTCGGTGAGCAGGGCGGGGGACCGCACCCGGGCAGCCTACGGAAGGGGTGCGCCATGATGGCGACGTGTCCACCGCACCCGCACCCGCCGAGGTCGACCGCCCCGAGGGCGTCGTGCTCACACAGGTGCCATGGGTCACCGTGGTGTGGAACGACCCGGTCAATCTGATGAGCTATGTCAGTTGGGTGTTCCGCACCTATTTCGGGCACTCGGCGCGCAAGGCCAACAAGCTGATGATGCAGGTGCATGAGGAGGGGCGAGCGGTGGTCTCCGACGGCTCCCGAGAAGAGATGGAACGCGACGTCGAGGCGATGCACGGTTACGGGTTGTGGGCGACGCTGGAGAAGGCGACTGCATGACGACTGGCTTTTCGCGTTCCCGGGGCGGCGGTGCGCATGCCCACTTTGAGGACGTCGAGGCTCGCATGTTGGCGTCTATGGCAGCCCAAGTTGTCGAGCTGCTGCGCGACGGGGCGGCGTCGCCGGCGGTACGCGGGGACGACGCCGATCCACTCGCGTCCGTGGTCGGTCTTGGCGCGGACGCGCCCCTGCCTCGCCCAGACGACCCGGTGCTGGCGCGCTTGTTACCAGACGCCTACCGCGACGATGAGGCGGAGGCCTCCGACTTTCGGCGCTACACCGAGCCGGGGTTGCGCGACCAGAAGGCGGCAAACGCCCAGGCCCTGATCGCCTCACTGACCGAAGGCGGCGCCGGCGAGGACGCCGGGTCGCTGGTCGCCGCGGTGGGCGACATGGAGGGCGGTGCCGGTGGCACCAGCGGCGTGGATGTCGAGCTGGACGCCGCAGGGGTCGACGTGTGGCTGCGCTGCCTGACCGATGTGCGGCTCGCGCTCGGCACCCGGCTGGGGGTCGCCGAGGACGACGAGAACCGCTGGGAACAGTTGTCCGACGAGGACCCGGCCAAGGCGATGCATGACGTCTATGACTGGCTCGGCTTTGTGCAGGAGACCCTGCTGCGCGCCCTGGGCTGAGGCCCGCCGCTGAGGCCTGAGACGCCGCCGCCGGAGACCGCCGACCGACGTAGGCTGCCCGACGTGCTCACGCTGGACCAGACCACGTACGAGGCGATCGTCGCGCACGCCCGACGCGACCATCCCGACGAGGCTTGCGGGGTGGTGGCCGGCCCGGTCGGGTCGGACCGTGCCGAACGCTTCATCCCGATGCTGAACGCGGCGATGAGCCCGACGTTCTACGAGTTCGACTCCGGTGAGCTGCTGCGGCTCTATCAGGACCTCGACGACCGCGATGAGGAGCCGGTGGTGATCTATCACTCGCACACAGCCACCGAGGCGTACCCGTCGCGGACCGATATCTCGCTCGCTCAGGAGCCCGGCGCGCACTACGTGCTGGTGTCCACCAGCGACGGGGCGTACGAGGGTGACACGCCGCTGCCGATCCGTTCGTTTCGGATCGTTGACGGGCAGGTGAGCGAAGAGGAGGTCAGCATCGTCAGCGGGGACGCGGCGGACGGGGTCGCGGGGGCAGAGCGGCCACGCAACGGGGGATGATCTGATCCGGCGTGGCTGTTGCTGCGTACTGATGTCCCGAACAAGTCTGGAGAACTGATGGCGATCGAGGTCAAGGTGCCGACCATCCTGCGCACGTACACCGGTGGCGAGAAGGCGGTGAGCGGCTCGGGCGACACCCTCGGTGAGCTGCTCGACGATGTCGAAACCCGAAACGAGGGCATCCGTGCCCGCGTCGTGGACGGCGACGAGCTGCGACGCTTCGTGAACGTCTACGTCAACGACGAGGATGTGCGCTTCACCGGAGGGCTCGGCACCGACGTCAAGGACGGCGACACGGTCGTGATCTTGCCGGCGGTCGCGGGCGGCTGATGCGCTTCGACTCGCTGCTGGACTCGGTGGGTCAGACCCCGCTCGTGGGGTTGCCCCGGCTTTCGCCGTCCCCCGACGTCCGGCTGTGGGCCAAGCTCGAGGACCGCAACCCGACCGGATCGGTCAAGGACCGGGCTGCGCTGGCGATGATCGTCGCCGCGGAGAAGGACGGTCTGCTGCGGCCGGGCTGCACGATCTTGGAGCCGACCAGTGGCAACACCGGCATCTCACTGGCGATGGCCGCCCGGCTCAAAGGCTACCGGCTGGTCTGCGTCATGCCCGAGAACACCTCGTCCGAGCGGCGTCAGCTGCTGCGCATGTGGGGTGTCGAGATCGTCGGCTCGCCGGCCGAGGGCGGCTCCAACGAGGCGGTGCGGGTTGCCAAGGTGTTGGCTGCTGAGCACCCCGATTGGGTGATGCTCTACCAGTACGGCAACCCCGCCAACGCCGGCGCGCACGAGGAGACCACCGGGCCGGAGATTCTGGCCGACCTACCCGAGGTGACCCATGTGGTCGCCGGGCTCGGCACCACCGGGACGCTGATGGGGGTGGGGCGGTTCTTTCGCGTCGCCAAGCCTGCCGTACGGATCGTTGCCGCCGAGCCACGCTACGGCGAGCTGGTCTACGGTCTGCGCAACCTGGATGAGGGGTTCGTGCCCGAGCTGTACGACGAGTCGCTGATCGACAACCGCTTCTCGGTGGGGCCGCGGGACGCCGTTCGTCGCGTTCGCGAGCTGCTCGACTGCGAGGGGATCTTCGCCGGCATCTCGACCGGTGCGATCCTGCACGCCGCCCTCGGTCAGGCCGCCAAGGCGGTCGAGGCCAAGGAACGCGCCGACATCGCGTTCATCGTCTGTGACGGCGGGTGGAAGTACCTGTCGACCGGGGCGTACGAGGGCACCGTCGACGACGCCGAGGATCGGCTCGAGGGCCAGCTCTGGGCCTGAGCGCCGGCTGACGCGCGCCACGTAAACGTGGCGTACCGACCCTTCACGTGGCGTGCGCGCCACGTGAAGACATCGCGCGCCACGTAAACGTGGCGTACGTACGCGGGCTAGTCTGCCCGCGTGCGCGAGATCGTGGTGTTCTCCGGCAGCGCGCACCGGCGGTTGGCCCGCTCGATCTGCGCCGGGCTGGACGTGCCGCTGTCCCGCGCGGACATCACCCGCTTCAGCAACGATTGTCTCGAGGCGCAACTGCAGGCCAACTGCCGCCAGCGGGACGTCTACATCGTGCAACCACTGGTGCCGCCGACCCAGGAGCACCTGATGGAGCTGCTGCTGATGATCGACGCCGCTCGAGGCGCCTCGGCGGCGCAGGTGACGGCGGTAATCCCGCACTTCGCGTATGCCCGCTCGGACAAGAAGGACGCGTCCCGCATCTCGCTTGGCGGTCGGCTGGTGGCTGACCTGCTGGTCGCCGCCGGTGCCAACAAGGTGCTGACCATGACGCTGCACGCGCCGCAAGTGCACGGCTTCTTCTCCGTGCCGGTGGACCACCTGACCGCCCTGGGTGTGCTGGCCGACCACTTCAGCGGACGCGACCTGACCGACACCGTGGTCGTGTCACCCGACCTCGGCAACGCCAAGACCGCCACCCAGTTCGCGCGGCTGCTGGGG
>JACCYS010000379.1 GCA_013696365.1 Nocardioidaceae bacterium | reverse complement strand
GACCTGTGCGCAAGCGGAATGGCGGCGCGGCGAGCTGCCGCCGGGCGCCCTCGGCTGGCGGCTGCTGGGCGAGGTGCAGGCGATCAGCGAGCCGACCTTCGCCGCCGGCGCAGCCGACCGGGTGGGCCCGGCCCGCTCGGTGGACGTGGCGGTGTCGCTGCCGAACGGGCGGGTGCTCGCCGGCACCGTCGGCGGGGTGTACGGCGACGTGGTGGCACGCACGGTCTACTCGACCCTCGCGGGCAAGCACCGGCTCCGTGCCTGGGTGCAGCTGCTCGCGCTCGCCGCCAGCGACACCGCCAGCCATCCCGGCCACAGCTGGCGCGCGGCGACCGTCGGCCGGGCGGGCACCAAGGCTCGCCGTTCGGTGCTGACCGCGCCACCGGCTGTGGCTGCCCTGCCGCTGCTGACGTGGCTAGCCGACCTGCACGCGTGGGGTTGCTGCGAGCCGTTGCCGCTGCCGCTGGGCGCCTCGCACACGTACGCCGAGCGCAGGGAGCTGGGTGAGTCCGAGCCCGACGCCCGGGACGCCGCCGACAGGGCCTGGGCCGACCGCGAGGCCGACGACTCCTACCACCGCATCGTGTGGGGCGAGGCGTACCCGTTCCGGGCCCTGCTCGCCGCCCCGCCCGTCCCCGCCGAGCAGTTCAGCGAGGTCGGTCGGGCCGAGACCAGCCGCTTCGGGGTGCTCGCCCGGCAGCTGTGGAGCCCGCTGCTGGCCGCCGAGGAGATCGCGTAGCACCTGCCGGCTCCCTGACAGCGGGGCTCTTTCTCCCGCCATCCCCGACGGGTCCGTGCTGGGGCTATCGCCGTCGGGTCCCCGTGTGCCAGAGTGGCGCGCAGGTCGCGGTGCACGGGAAGCCGGCGCGATTCCGGCGTGGTCCTCGCCACTGTGACCGGGGAGTCCTCCTCCACCGAAGCCACTGGTGCCAGAACGGCGCCGGGAAGGCGGGGAAGGGCGCCGATCCGGGAGCCAGGAGACCGGCCGCGACTCGATCTGTCCACGAGGTATGGAAGAAGGGGTCATGGCCATGACCGACGTTCCCCCGGCGGGAGCCGCCACCGCCACTGCCATCGACGTGCCCCGGTGGGCCTGGGCGCTGGCCGCGCTCGGCGTCCTCTCGCTGTACGTGGTCTCGCAGGAGAACGGCGCGCTGTTGAGCGCCGGTGCGGCGGAGTACCTGCACGAGCTCACCCACGACGCGCGGCACGCCCTGGGCGCGCCCTGCCACTGACGGTCTGACATGCCGTTCACGAGGCTGCTGCGCGACGGGGTTGTCGCCGGGGCCGCGGCGGGGCTGGGTGCTGCCCTGGTGCTGTGGCTGTTGGTGGAGCCGATCATCCGTCGCGCCCTGGTGATCGAGGAGGCGCGCGGCGGCGCTGACCATGCTACGGGCGAAGGGCCGTTGGTCTCCCGGGCGCTGCAGGTGGTCGGTGGGCTGACCACGGCGGCGGTCGTTGGCGTGTTGGTCGGTGTGGTCTTCGCCGTCGTGTTCGCCCGCACCCGGCACCTGTTGCCCGGGTCGACCGACCTCGGCCGGGCAGCCGCGCTGGCGCTGGTTGGCTTCACGGTCGTCACCTTGCTGCCCGGTCTGAAGCTGCCGGCGAACCCGCCCGCGGTGGGCGACCCGGCCACGGTGACGGAGCGGACGTTGCTCTACCTGCTGACGATCCTGCTCGGCCTGCTGGTCGTCGGCCTCGTCCTCGCCGCCGACGGGTGGCTCACGCACCGGGGCGTGGCAGCGCCCTCCCGCACGGTGGCGAAGACCGTGCTGGCGATCGGCGGCGCCGTCGCCGTGCTCGCGCTCGTCCCGGGCTCACCCGACAGCGTGCCGAAGGACGTGCCGGCGACGCTGCTGTGGGACTTCCGGGTCGCCTCGCTCGCCCAGCTCGCCGCGATGTGGCTGGTGCTCGGCCTGGGCTTCGGCGCGTTGGCCGAGGCACGTACCCGGGCCCAGCGGGTGGCCGCGCCGGCGTCGGTGTGAGCCAGGGCCGCTGCCGGGTCCGGGTCTGCTGTGACTGCTGCTGCGGGACGGGGGACAAGCACCCGGGGGTGGATCACGATGCCCTGCTCGAGCGTCTCACCCTGGGCGTGCGGCGTGCCGCTCTGGTGAGCGTCACCCCGTGCCTGACCAGCCGACGTTCGACGTCGGCCCAGTTGAGCAGGTCGATCGAGTCGGCCGGGACGCCGTAACCGTCGGGCGTCTCCGGCCGGTCAGACGTGGGGTGGTGCGTGCTCACCGGGCTCCTCATCGTTGTGGACCGGTTGTCCGGCGTCGGCCGGACCACACACTTTATCTGGCAGCAAGTGGTCACAGCCGACGACGAATCATCGCCTGGATTCAGGCGGTCTAAGCAACGCTACCGAGAGGTGAGTGTTGCTGATGACGAAATCGCGGGAGGAGGTGGAGCGGTTCTACGAGTTGATGTGTCAGGGCGGCTCGATTCAGGCCTCAGCCAAGTCCGTCGGCGTGTCACGGACGAGGGCCACGTTCTTCTGGCATAGGTCTGCGCCCATGGGACTTGAAGTGGTGATGGGCCCAGCGGGGGGCCTGGCGGGCTCTCCACCGCCCGTGGGTGGTGCTGCCGAGATCTCGGGGGATGGGTCGGTGCGCAGGCGTCGGCTGTTGACCAGCGAGGAGCGGGCCGTGATCGCGGCCGGGGTCCGGCAGGGCCTGTCCTATCAGCAGATCGGTGACCTGATCGGGCGGGGGAAGTCGGTGGTCTGCCGCGAGGTCCAACGTAACGTCGGCCCCGACAAGTGCTATTGGGCGCCCTTGGCGAATCGTGTCGCCCACGAGCGTCGTCGCCGCCCCAAGGCGTTCAAGCTGGTGGAGCAGTCTGGGCTGTG
Source organism: Nocardioidaceae bacterium (assembly GCA_013696365.1). Classification (GTDB taxonomy): domain Bacteria; phylum Actinomycetota; class Actinomycetes; order Propionibacteriales; family Nocardioidaceae; genus JACCVL01. The sequence goes on along the minus strand of JACCYS010000379.1, from coordinate 4,067 downwards.
TCGCCAGATCGAGGAGTGGATGGACCAGGGCTGGTCCCCGAAGCTGATCGCCTCGGTGCTTGCGATGGACTATCCGCCAGGCAGCATTGGCCGGGTGTCCCACGAAACGATCTATCAGGCGCTGTATGTGCAGACCCGCGGTGCCCTGCGTGCTGACCTGCATAAACAGCTGAGCCTCAAGCGGTCCCGCCGCAAGCCCCGTGGGGGTGCTCCGCGAGGTGGCGCTTCGCTCTATGGAGAGGCTTTCAAGATCGGCCAACGTCCCGCCGAGGTCGAGGACCGTGCCGTTCCCGGGCACTGGGAAGGCGACCTCATCCTCGGAACTGGCAACGGGTCAGCGGTGGGGACGCTGGTGGAACGGACCACCCGATTCACGATCCTGTTGCATCTGTCCGGCCGGCACGACGCCGAAAGCGTCGCTGAGGCGATGGTCCGGGAGATGCGGCACCTGCCCGAGCATCTGCGTCGCTCGATTACGTGGGACCGTGGCACCGAGCTCGCCGCCTACGAACGCATCCAGCTCGAGCTCGATGCCCCGATCTACTTCTGCGACCCGCACTCGCCCTGGCAACGAGGGACGAACGAGAACACCAACCGGCTGCTGAGGTTCTGGCTCGAGAAGGGCAGCGACCTCGCGGTTCACACCGCCGAGGACCTCCGCCGGATCGCCGACACCCTGAACCGTCGACCCAGGCCTACTCTGGACCTACAAACCCCAGCCCAACGGCTCAACGAGCTGCTCGCCAGGGCGGCTTGATCAACCGTTGCTTAGACCGCTTGACCTCAGGGCGCCTCGCGATGCCGTCTGTGACCACTTGCTGCGAGTACGACGGATCGAGTCGCGCTGTAGGGCTACGGTCGCGCCATGGCGACGATCCAGATTCGCGAGCTTTCCGAGGAGGCCTACGAGACGATCCGGAGGCGCGCCCGTGCCGGCGATGCTCGGCTGACCCGGGCGTCCGCGCTGCCCTGCTCGATTGAGCTCGCCTGACCCGGACCGACACCGCAAGGGACCACCAATGAGCCGCGACACCCACGACACGGAGGCGGTCGCGGAGTTCGACGTCTGCGGCCCGCTGCCCAGCGGGACCACCGTGCTGGAGGCCAGCGCCGGCACCGGTAAGACGTTCACGATCGCCGCCCTCGCCGCCCGCTACGTCGCCGAGGGGTACGCCGAGCTGCACGAGCTGATGCTCGTGACGTTCGGGCGTGCCGCGACCCAGGAGCTGCGCGAGCGGGTACGCGAGCGGCTGGTCAGCGCCGAGCGCGGGCTGGGCGACCCGTCGTACGCGCGCACCGCGGACGACGAGCTGCTGGGGTTGCTCGCCGACGGCACCGACGACGAGGTCGCCATCCGCCGCAAGCGGCTGACGACCGCCCTCGGCGACTTCGACGCCGCCACCATCGCCACCACCCACGGCTTCTGTCAGCAGATGCTGACCGGGCTCGGTGTCGCCGGCGACTACGCACCCGACGCCACCTTCGTCGAGAGCGTTGACGACGTGGTGGCCGAGGTCGTCGTCGACCTGTACCTGCGCAAGTGGGGTCGACCGGACGCGGGCGAGCCCATGATGACGTACGCCGAGATGCTGGCGTTGGTGCGGACAGCCGTAGACGACCGGCACGCCCGGCTGCTGCCCACCGACGCCGAGGCGGAGCCCGCCGCGGAGCGATACCGGCTGGCTGTGGCAGCCCGGGCCGAGGTCGAGGCTCGCAAGTCGCAGCGACGGCTGCGCGACTACGACGACCTGCTGACGCAGCTGCGAGATGCGATGACCGACCCCGACCGCGGTGAGGCGGCACGCCAGCGGGTCCGCGAACGCTACCGCGTGGTCATGGTCGACGAGTTCCAAGACACCGACCCGGTGCAGTGGCAGATCTTGCGGCTCGCCTTCCACGGCCACACAACGCTGGTGCTGATCGGCGACCCGAAGCAGGCGATCTATGCCTTCCGCGGCGGGGACGTCGCGACCTACCTGTCGGCCTCGCAGCAAGCGGCGACGCATCAGACGCTCGGCCGCAACTGGCGCAGCGACCCAGCGCTGCTCGGGGGGCTTGCCGCCGCCTTCGGTGGCGCGGCGCTGGGCCATCCCGACATCGTCGTACGCCCGGTGGCCGCCGCCTGGCATGGTCGGCGGCTGGTCGGGGCGCCGGGTGAGGCTCCGGTGCGGCTGCGGGTGGCGACCCGGTCGAGCCTCGGTGTGCGGGGGAAGACCACGCCTGCGGTCGGGCGGGTCCGCGACGTCGTCGCCGCTGACCTGGCCGCCGACATCGTCCGGCTGCTCGACAGCCGAGCCGCCGTCAGCTTGGGCGGCGGCGAGCACGTCGTCGCCCCCGGTGACGTCGCGGTGCTCGTGCACACCAACAAGCACGCGCTCGTGGTCCGGGATGCGCTCACCGCATCCGGCGTGCCGGCGGTGCTCACCGGTGCGGTGAACGTCTTTTCCACCGCGATGGCCCGCGAGTGGCTCGTGTTGCTGCAGGCGCTGGAGCAACCGCACCGCGGCACCCGCCTGCGCGCGGCGGCGCTTGGCCGCTTCGTCGGCTGGGACGCCCGGCGGCTGGCCGTTGCCGGCGACGCCGCGCTGGACGAGCTGGGTCCGCTGCTACGTGGCTGGGCCGACGTGCTCGCCCGACGCGGTGTGCCAGCGCTGCTCGAGGCGGTGACCACCGCAGGCGCCCTCATCGAGCGGCTGATCGCCACCCCAGACGGTGAGCGGCAGCTCACCGATCTGCGACATCTTGCCCAAGTGCTGCATGCCGCGGCGGTCGACGAAACACTCGGCACCAGCGCACTCGTCGAGTGGCTGAACCGGCGCATCGCCGACTCCGACCGCGACCAGTCCGAGGAGCGCAGCCGCCGCCTCGAGTCCGACGCGGGTGCCGTGCAGGTCGTCACCGTGCACCGCAGCAAGGGCCTCGAGTTTCCGGTGGTCTACGTGCCCTTCGGGTGGGACCGGTACGTGCGCGCACCCGACCATCCGCGCTTCCACCCCGAGGACGGCGTGCGCAGCCTCGATGTCGGCGGCAAGACGGCCCCGGACTTCGACGGCCACTGCCAGCAGCACGTCGCCGAAGAGGCGGGGGAGAACCTGCGGGTGCTGTATGTGGCGCTCACCCGAGCCCAGTGCCAGGTCATCGCCTGGTGGGCGCCGTCCCGCAACACGCCGACGTCCGCGATGCACCGGCTGCTCTTCGGCGACGCCCGCTCTGGGGAACAGCCCCCGCCGAAGGTCGACCTGCCGGGTGACGACGACGCGCTCCGCGATCGACTGCAGCAGCTGGTGACCCGCGCCGACGGCACCGTGACGATCGAGGAGATCAGCCCCGGGCCCGCTACACGCTGGCAGCCACCGGCAGCCGAGCCCGCAACGCTGGCGGTCGCCGGCTTCGACCGCTCGCTCGACCTGGCCTGGCGGCGTACCTCGTACTCCGCGCTCACCGCCGGCATCCACGGATCCGCGGAGGGCTCACCGGGCGTCGCCAGCGAGCCCGAGGACAACCAGATCGACGACGAGCCCGCTGCTGGCTTTGCCGCGAACCAAACCCCCGACGACCGCCCAGCCGCCGAGCCGGACGATGCCAGCTTGCGCGCTATGCCGTCGCCGATGACGCAGTTACCCGGCGGCACCGGCTTCGGGCTGGTGGTGCACGAGGTGCTCGAGACCGTCGATACCGCCGCAGCCGACCTGCCCGCAGAGCTGGTCGAGCGCAGCCGCGCGGTGCTGTCCCGGCGCTTCGGGTTGTCCTACGACGCTGCGGCGCTGGGTGCGGCGCTGTTGCCGGCGCTCACCACACCGCTCGGCCGGCTCGCAGGCGGGCTGTCACTGGCCGACATCGCACCTGCGGACAGGTTGGCCGAGATGAAGTTCGAGCTGCCGCTGGCCGGTGGTGACGACCCGGTCGACGCAGCCGCGACAGTGAGCGCGGTCGCCGATCCGCTGCGCAGTCACCTGCCGCCGACCGACCCGTTCGCGTCGTACGCAGACCTGCTGAGCGGACCGGGGATCGAGCACCGGCAGTTGCGCGGCTACCTGGTCGGCAGCCTGGATGCGGTGCTGCGGCTG
>JACCYS010000365.1 GCA_013696365.1 Nocardioidaceae bacterium | reverse complement strand
TCATCGTCGTCACACGAGTGTTCACCAGCGCCCCCATCACGTCTCGGCGGCGGGTCAGCAGCACGAGCGGGACCAGGGCGAACGGGATGCCGAATGACAGCACCACCTGGGAGATCACCAGCGCCTGCGTCGGGTCCACCCCGGCCGCAATCACCACTATCGCGGGCGCCAGCGTCACCAGCCGGCGCAGCACCAGGGGGATCCGCCGTTGCAGGAAGCCCTGCATCACCACCTGGCCGGACAGGGTGCCGACGCCGGAGGCAGCAAAGCCTGAGGCGAGCAGCGCGAGCGCGAACAGCAACGCAGACACCGGGCCGAGGGTCGCTGCGAGCCCTGCGTGGGCACCCTCGATGGTGTCCACCGGGGTCGCCGAGTTGGACAGCACCTGGGCGGCGATCACCACCATGGACAGGTTCACCAGACCGGCCAGGGTCATGGCGGCGACCACGTCGACCCGCTGGCTGCGCAGCAGCATCAGCCGCTCCGCCTCGGTGCCGCGCTCATAGCGGCCCTGGGTAAGCGCACCATGCAAATAGATGACGTGCGGCATGACGGTGGCGCCGAGCATCCCGGTGGCCAGTAGCAGGCTGTCGGTGCCGTCGAAACGCGGGATGGTGCCTGCGGCCAACCCGCCCGCGTCGACACCCCCCAGGACCAGGCTGTAGAGAAAGCCCACCAACACCACCGCCAGCAGACCGGTGATCGCCACCTCGAACGGGCGGGCCCCCCGGCTTTGCACGCTCAACAAGGCGAAGGCGACAGTGGCGGTGATGAGCCCACCGATCAGCAGTGGAATGTCGAACAACAGCTTGAGCGCGATCGCACCACCCAGCACCTCGGCCAGATCGGTAGCGATGGCGATGATCTCGGCCTGCACCCACAGGCCCCGAGTGACCCCCGGTGAGTAGTTGTCGCGGCACAACTCGGGCAGGCTCTTGCCGGTGGCGATGCCGGCCTTGGCGCACAGATACTGGATCAGCATCGCCATCAGGTTGCTGACCACCAGCACCCAGACCAGCAGGTAGCCGTACGTCGAGCCGGCGGTGATGTTGGTGGCGAAGTTGCCCGGGTCAACGTATGCCACGGCAGCGACGAACGCCGGGCCGAGCAACGGCAGCGGACCGCCGACCAGGGCGACCCCACCGAGGCGGGGCACCCGTTGCCTGTGCACGCTGGGCGGCTCCTGACCTGGCTCGACGGGTGGGTGTACTAGAGGCTAACCCGTCGCCTGCTCGGGTTGGGCCAGGTCGACCTCTTCCAGCTCGTCGAGTTCGGACTGCGACAGCTCGCCCACCTCGGCGAAGACCTTCTTCTGCTGGGCGACAATCCGGTCGTTGACCAGGCCGCTGAGGGCGAAGGCGATCGCCCCGGTCTGGCGCACGGTCAGATCGTCCACCAACGGCTGCCGAGCAGACGTGATCGCCACCCCGCCGGCGGAACCGTCTGCTCCCTGGGCCACTCCGACGGTGAACCGCTCGCGCGGGTTCGTGGACGGGTCGGCGTAGTGCTCCCGCAGCTGCAGCAGCACCTTGTGCCAACCAAGCACCTCGTCGTTGTCCAGCGTGGTGGTCAGATCGGACTCGGTCAGCGCGGTGTCGGGCTCCCCGACCCCGAAACAACGGGCGTAGGACAGCAGCGCCGTGGTCCAGACCGCTTCGACTACCACATCGTCGGGGTCACCGTCGGCGCTCAATGCCGCCACCAGTTGCTCGCAGCACCGCAGCACGGTCTGCAGATCATCGAACCGGGCGGTGAGGTCGGCGAGGATCGCCGCCTGGCCGCCGTCCAGCCGCCGCACCTTCGCCGGTGGCTCACCGGCAGTGGTTGGCTGCTCGCTCATTGCGCTCACCCGACCGAGGGCCCAAGGCCCAGCGACTGCGGCGTGCTCGAATCGGGTGACGGCTGGTGCAGTCCCCCGTCGAGCTGGCCGAATTCCGTCATCAACGCTCGGCTGCCACCCCACGGGGTCTGCTCCTCGGCAATCAGCGTGTTCGTGGTGAGCAGCAACCCCGCGACCGAGGCACCGTTCTGCAGCGCGGAGCGGCACACCCGCAACGGGTCGATGATGCCGAGCTCGATCATGTTGCCGTAGCGACCTTCGAGCGCGTCGAAGCCGTCGTCGACTCCCATCTGTGCCACCTCGGCGACCACCTCGTGCCCGGGGTAGCCGGCGTTGCTGGCGATCAGGTACGCCGGCTCGGACAAGGCCTTACGGACGATCTCAACTCCGATGGCGTAGTCGTCCTTGACTTGCAGCTCGTCCAGTGCGGGTTCGGCGTGCATGAGTGCGGCGCCGCCGCCGGCGACGATGCCCTCGGCCATCGCGGCCCGGGTGGCCGACAGGGCATCCTCGACCCGGTGCTGCAGCTCGGCGAGCTCGGCGTTGGTCGGTGCGCCGACCTTGATCACGGCGACCTTCCCCGACAACGATCCGATGCGTTCGCTGAGCACCTCGTCGTCGATGCCGAAGGTGGCCCGCTCGAGCTCGGCCCGCAGCTGGGCGAGCCGGAACTCAACCTGCTCGGCGGAACCAGCGCCGCCGACGATGGCGGTGTTGTCGGCGGTCACCCGCACCTGGCGTGCCCGGCCGAGATGCTCGGTGGTCATCGTCTCCAGGCTGAAACCGGAGTGCTTGCTGCACACCTGACCACCGGTGACGGTGGCGATGTCCTCCAGCTTGCGCAGCCGCCGGTCACCGAAGCCGGGAGCCCTGGTGGCAGTGCACTGGAAGATGCCGTTGGTGTGGTTGTGCACCAGCATGCTCAGAGCCGAGCCCTCGACGTTCTCGGCGATGACCACCAGCGGCCGCGGATTACGCATGATCTTGTCCAGCAGCGGCATCAGTTGCTGGACCTTGGTGATCTTTTCGCTGCAGAGCAGGATGTAGGGGTCGTCGATGATCGCCTCAAGGCTGGCCGGGTGTGTCACCAGGTATGGCGACAGGTAGCCGTTGTCGAACTCGAAGCCTTCGACGAAGTCGACGCTCATCCCGTGCGTCGCCGACTCCTCGACCGTCACGATCCCGCCGTCACCGACGGTGTACAGCGCCTCGGCCAGCGCTTCGCCCACGAGGTCGTCGTTGTTGGCCGAGATCGCTGCCACCCGCTCGTAGTCCGCCCGGCTGTCCACGGGGTGCGCGACCTTGCGCAACCGGTCCACCAACGCCCCGACGGCGAGGTCGACGCCACGCTTGACCAGCACCGGGTTGCCACCTTCGCCGATCGCTCGCATGCCCTCGCGGACGATCGCCTGCGCGATCACGGTCGCCGTGGTGGTGCCGTCGCCGACGATGTCGTTGGTCTTGATCGCGGCCTCTTTCACCAGCTGGGCGCCCATGTTCTCGAACTGGTCGCTCAGATGGATCTCGCGGGCGATCGTGACACCGTCGTTGGTCACGACGGGCGATCCGGTGATCTTCTCCAGGATGACGTTGCGTCCTTTGGGTCCCAGAGTCGATTTGACCGCCTCGGCGAGCTGGTCGACTCCAGAGACCAACAGGCTCCTCGCGTCCTGGTTGAAGCGCAGATCCTTCGCCATGGGTTTATTGCCTTTCTGGGCTTTCGGGGAACGTGGCGTTCACGGGTTCTCGGGTCGGACCCTTTCAGGCGGAGGAGCTAAGGCACAAGAATCGCCCGGCCACGGACGTTGCCGGCGTCGAGATCGTGTAGAGCCTCCACCGCCGCGTCCAACGGATAGGTCTTGGTGTGCAGCGTGACTTTGCCCGCCTGGGCGAGGACCATCAACTCGGCCAGCTCGTTGTAGGTGCCGACGATGTTGCCGACGATGTTGCGCTCGGTGGAGATCACGTCAAGGGTCGGGATCCTTAGCTCGCCGCCGTAGCCGATGACGTAGTACGAACCAGCAGGCCGGGTCATCGTGAAGCCCTCGTTCTCGGCGCCCTGCTCCGCAACGAAGTCGAGGACGACGTCTGCACCCTCTCCGCCGGTGAGGTCCTTCACCGCGTCGACGTGTGCCCCGTCGGCGACCACGGTCTCGTCGGCACCGAGCTGTTCGGCGAGCTTGAGCGCGTCGGGGTTGCGGTCCACCACCACGATCCGGGTGGCGGTCAGCGCGCTGAGGCATTGGACCCCGATGTGTCCGAGCCCGCCGGCTCCGACGACGACACAGATCGTGCCCGGATACAGCAGCGGCACGGCCTTGCGTACCGCGTGATAAGCCGTGATGCCGGCATCGGCCAGCGCTGCGACATCTTCGGGTTTGGTGGACGAGTCGAGCTTGATGCAAGCCCGGGCTGAAGTCAGCAGATACTCGGCCATCCCACCGTCGTGGCTCAGCCCGGGGAACGAGCTCTCGCTGCAGTGCATGTCCTGTCCGGCTCGGCAGGCACGGCACAGACCGCAGGTGGGGGTGGGGTGCAGGATCACCGTGTCGCCAACCGCGACATTGGTCACCGCCGAGCCGACCTCATGCACCCAGCCGGCGTTCTCATGGCCGATCGTGTACGGCAGCGCCGGGCCCATGGCCGCATCCCACTGGCCTTCGATGATGTGCAGGTCGGTGCGGCAGACCCCGGCACCGCCGATCTTGACGACCACGTCGAGCGGGCCGCTGACCGTCGGCTCAGGCACCTCCTCGACGACCGGGTCCTGGTGGTATCCGTGCAGCCGGACAGCCCTCATATGTCCTCCTCGTGTTGGCCTTGGCCGATGGTTGCGTAGCGTGCCTTGAGCTGGCCGCGGCAGACTCCCGTATTGGCTTCGACCCCGACGCGGGTCAGCCGGGCCCGTCGTAAATGCAGCGGAAGCGCGTCGACGCCGACCGCGGCGCCCGACCGCGTGTCCACCAGCAGCGGTGAATCGTCGCCACTCGGCAGCCCGAGCTCGGCCCGCCGCGACCGCAGTCGTTCGCGGTCCGGCGACGGTGGTGCATCACCGAGGGTGAGCTCGGCCAGGTCCTCGGCTGACTTGCCCGCCGCCAGCAGCGGGCGGCACACCCGGTCGGTCCCGGCGAGCACCGCCTTCCGGACGAAGTCGGCCCGCAGCTCGTCGAGCTCTCCGGCGGCATAGCCGTCGAAGGACTCCGCAAAGCCCGACCTGGCCGCCACCCCCTCGTTGATCGCGTCAGAGGCGAAGTGGTCGTCCAACACGACCTCGGTGCGACGTACGCCGTCGAGCTTGCTCACCGCGTCGTAGGCGTCGGCGACCATCAAGAAAGCGAAGTTCGGCGCACAGAAGTACGTCGGCAAACGCAGGTGCACGCTGGCGACGCCGTCCGCCGACACGGTGGACGACGCCACGAACCCGAGCGAGGTGACTGGCTCGTCGAGCTCGGGGTCGCGCACCGCATCGAGGGCGGCGAGCACCTGGGCGGCGTCCGTCACACCGACGCTCCGACGCTGTCCTCGACCAGCGCCGCGTCATCTTGGGCTGCCGGAGCGCCGGCACCGATCTGGAGCTCGGCAGGCACCTCGATGTCGTACAGCCTGGCTGCGTTCAGCCCGAGGATCTTCTTCTTGGTGTCGGTTGTCACCTCGGGGTAGTCGGAGAACTCCTCACCGGGATAGTTCCAGTCGACAAGGCCTTCGACCTGCCACTTGGGCTCCCAGATGCTGTAGTCGCTGCCGAAGGTCATCTTGTCCTCGCCGACCCAGAACAGCAGCTCGCCCATCACCTTGGCGAAGAACCTCGGCCGCGCGTGCATGAGCGCGCCGGTGACGACCGACAGCCCGGCATACACGTTGGGCTCCTGGGTCGCCATGAAGCAGAAGTCCTCGATGCGCGGCAGGCCCACGTGCTCGACGATGAAGTTGAGCTCGGGGAAGTCGGTCGCCGCGTGGTCAACGTCGGAGACGTCGAACGCGTCCTTGTCCAGCGGCCAGATCGTCGGGCCCTTGTGGACGTGGATGTTCTTGATCCCGAGCTCCTGGCTCTTGGCGAGGTAGCGGTAGGCCTCCGGATCACTGAGCTTCCAACCGCGGGACTCGTCCTTCCACTCCGCGGTGTAGAGCTTGACGCCCTTCGAGCCCCAGCGCTCCACGTCCGCCTCGAGCTGCTCCAGCCCTGCGGCGCCCTCGCGCGGATCCCACCGGGTGTTGACGACAAACTTGCCGGGGTGTTTCTCGGCCAGGGCGCCGTTGCGCTCGGTGGTGTTGAACCCGTCGGTGTACCACTCCTTCAGGTACGTCGGTTGGAAGACGGCCACGTCGACGTAACCGTCGGTGAAGACGTCCTTCATGAGGTCGTCCTCGGAAGCCTTCTGGAAGTGCTCGATCGACCAGTGCGTCTCCGGCGGCCCCAGACTCTGATAGGCGTGGAAGCACTCGATCCAGCCCTTGGCGTATTGCTCGTGCCCGACCACCCAATTTTCCGGGCTCGCGTCCCAGTAGTGCATGTGGCTGTCGACGACGAAGTACTTCTGTCCATCCTTCTCGTACACGTGTCCTCCTCGTTGGGGATCAGCTCGAAGTTGCGGGTTCGACCGGGTGACCGGGCGTGCTCGCTGCTACGACTTCTGCAGCGATTTGAGGTCGAAGCCGATGTACTCGGCGGCGTCCTCGGGGTTGGCGAACATGATCGTCCGGTCGTCTTCGTGGACCATCCGGCCGTAGTGCGTCGACATGTTCTCCTCGAACTCGGCAGCGTCGAAGAAGCCTTCCTGCTCGCCAAGCGCCTCGGAGATGTCGTCGTAGACGACCTCACACTTGTCCTCGGCGTCCACCCGGATCATCGATGGCAGGTGTGTCACCTGGACACCGTCATTGGCGCCCATCACCTCTGCCACCACGACGCCGACCTGGTTGTTCATCAGCGTGAAACCGCACTTGTTCGACGAGGTGTTGTCGGACTTGTACGAGCTCTCGGTCGTCGCGTAGGACTGCTTTGTCGACTCGTAGCCGCTCACTGGGTCAGCTCCTTCGGCTCCTGCAGGTTCAACTCGGACAATAGGCCGCTGAAGCGGCTCTTGGCACGGTCCAGCCCGTCCTCGAAGCGCGGCGGCTTGGAATCTGGCTGCGACCACAGCGGCTGCAGCTCTCGGGCGGCGGTAATGCACCGGGGGACCCACGTGGAGAGCCACTGGTCGATGATCTCCGTGTTGTGGTCGGCGAACTCCTTATCGTTGACCAACAGGTCGAACATGGCCTTGGTGTAGCGCAGGTCCCGGGTGGCGTAGTCGAGCTCGCCGGCGCCGACCACCGTTGGCGTGACGAAGTCGCCGTTACCGGGCGATGCCTGCTGTACCAGGTTGCTCCGGAACAGCTCGCCGACGAGGGGCTCGAACACGATGTTGGCTGCGAAGATCGCTTCGCACCAGTCGTCGATCCCGGTCAGCTGCTCGGCAACCTTTCGGACACCCTGCCAGGCCGCATCCTCGTTCCAGGTCTCGACGTGTGCAGCGCCGTCGAAGCCTTCGATCTCCTCGCTCAGGGTGAGGTTGTACAGCGCCAGGTCCTGGGCGAACCGGAGCTTGTGCATGCTGTTCACCGAGATCGCGTTGTTGTGCATGTTCGTGGGGGCCCGGCGCTGGGCGTTGGCGAACAGGTAGAGCCCAAGCCCGTGCTCGACGTGCATCCAGGCGCCCACGTGCTGCTCGACGAAACGCACCCAGTTCGGGTTCCACTGCTCGAAAGCCTTGGCCTGGCGAGCGGCCTCGACGTTCTGGGTCATCTGCCGCACCACGTTGGCGTTGTAGCGGTAGATCGTGAGTTCCCACTCCTCGTTCGGGTCACGGAACTCGTGCCAGCCGTGCGCCGGCCAGTCGTAGCCCTTGCCGCCGGACCCCGGATACCGCTCCGGCTCCGGCAGGTCGACACCCCACGCCTTCAAGGCGGTCCACTCCAACGGATAGCCACCGCGACCGTCGGAGAATCCGTACAGCCAACCCTGGCTGAGGTAGTGCCTCGGGTCGGGCTGCACCTCGACGGTGACGTCCTCGTAGTGTGACGCCTTGCGCTTCTTCGGCGTGAAGTAGTTGTGACTGCGCGCGGTGGAATCCGGAAACACCTTCGCGCCGGCTTCGGCGTCGGTGAATCTCGGCTTGGGTACGCTGCGCTCTTCGACGATCTCCTCGGGAGTGGGTTGCTTGTCGGTGGCCTCTTCGGTGGTCATGTCAGGTCCGCCTCGCTTTCGCTCGTCGTGCGGTCATTCAGGTTCACCGGTGGTGGTGAACTTGTCGTAGTAGATGTGCTTGTCGGATGCCGCCAGCCCGCTGAGCACCACGATGGCAGCCTCGACCATCGGCGGCGGCCCGCAGACGTAGGCATCGGCTTCCGAGAGATCGCTTTCCTGCTCCTTCACGACTTCGGTAATTATGCCGACCTCCCCGTCCCACTCGTCGTCGTCGGCGGGCTCCGAGAGCGCCGGGACGTACCGGAAGCTCGGCAGCGACTCCGACAGACCGTTCAGCTCCTCCTCGAAGCACAGGTCGCTCTTGGTTCGGGCGCCGTAGTAGAACGTGACCTTGCGCGTGCTGCCGCTCGCGGCCAGCGTCCGCAGCAGGCACAGGATCGGCGCCATCCCGGCACCGCCTCCGACAAAGACGATGTCGGAGTCGCGTTCCCGCAAGGTGAAGACGCCGAACGGTCCGACGAGGTCGAGCCGGTCGCCTACCTCGACCTTCGTGTCCAGGAAGTTCGAGAACTTCCCGTCGGGGTAGATCTTGATGACGAACTCGAGCTGCCCACTTTCCTTGCTCGTCGTGTTGGCCATCGAGAACGACCGGGACGCGTCGGTGTCGGGGATCGCGATGTCCACGTACTGACCGGGCCAGTACTCGATGTCTTGCGGTTCGACCAGCTTGAGGACGAGGTGTCGCATGTCGTGGGTGACCGACTCGTTGGCCACCACCTCGGCCACCGCCTCCTGGATGGGATGCCCGGAGCGGATCATCTCCTCGTCGTAGTTGAGGAGCTCGATGGTCGTGTCCTCGTAGACGTGCGCCCGGCAGAGCAGCGTGTAGCCCTCGTCCTTCTCGGAGTCGGGCAGCGCGAAGGTCGAGTACTTGTCGAGCTCGGGGTCCTCTCCGTCCAGAACGAAGGACTTGCACGACGAGCACTGGCCTTCCTTACAGCCGTGCATGAGCGTGATGCCCTGCTCGGCCGCGGCGCGCAACACGTTCGTGTCCTCGTCGACCTCGATTTCGATACCTACCGGCTCAAACCTCACCACGTGTGTATCCGCCATGGTTTCCTTCCCCACTGTCTGCTGGCTGGAACGGGGGAGGCAGCCGAGAATGAACTCACCCGGCC
>JACCYS010000306.1 GCA_013696365.1 Nocardioidaceae bacterium | reverse complement strand
CCGAGTGGGACCGCAAGCACTACTTCCCCGTCGAGGTGGTGCAGGCGATGGGTGATCTCGGGTTGTTCGGGTTGACCGCACCGGAGGAGTACGGTGGCGCTGGCGGAGACTTCACCAGCCTGTGCGTGGCTATCGAGGAGATCGGCCGCGTCGACCAGTCCATGGGCATCACGCTGGAGGCCGCCGTCGGCCTCGGCATCAACCCGCTGCAAGAGTTCGGCAGCCAGCAGCAGAAGGAGCGTTGGCTGCCCGATCTGGTCGAGGGCCGCGCCCTCGCGGGGTTCGGGCTCACCGAGGCGGGGTCGGGCTCCGACGCCGGCGGCCTGCGCACCCGCGCCGATCTGCGGGACGGGTCGTGGGTGCTCAACGGCGAGAAGCAGTTCATCACCAACTCCGGCAGCGACATCACCGCACTGGTCAACGTCGCGGTGCGTACAGGCGAGCGCCCCGACGGCCGCGCCGAGATCTCCACGATCCTCGTCCCCAGCGGCACGGCCGGCTTCGTCGTCGAGCCGGCCTACGACAAGCTCGGCTGGCACGCCTCCGACACCCACCCGCTGACCTTCGACGGTGCCACCGTCCCGGAGGACCACCTGCTGGGAGAGCGCGGCCGCGGCTTCGCCCAGTTCCTGGCCACGCTGGACGACGGCCGGGTCGCCATCGCCGCGCTGGCGCTGGGCTGCATCGAGGCCTGCCTCGAGCTCAGCACGACGTACGCGGGGGAGCGGACGACGTTCACCGTGCCGATCGGCGCCAAGCAGGGCGTCGCCTTCCAGGTTGCCGACCTTGCGGTGATGGCCGAGGCGGCGCGCACGCTGACCTACAAGGCGGCGGCGCTCAAGGACGCCGGTGCCCCGCAAGCACGCTTCAAGCAGGCGGCGGCCATCGCCAAGCTGTATGTCACGGAGTCGGCGGTCACCGCAACCCGGATCGCCACCCAGGTGTTCGGCGGCTACGGCTTCATGGAGGAGTACCCGGTTGCGCGGTTCTACCGCGACGCCAAGGTGCTCGAGGTCGGCGAGGGCACGAGCGAGATCCAGCGGGTGGTCATCGCCCGGGGTCTCGGCCTGCCGGTGGAGTGACGGCGCTGGCGACGCCGTCGGTCACCATGTCGGGGCTGACTCGCCGCCAGAGCAGGTGCCACCGGATACCCAGCTCACCCACTAGGTCGCGCAACAGTGGCAGACTGATGCCGACCACGGTGTGCGGGTCGCCGTCCACACCCCGGACGTACGCGCCGCCCAGCCCGTCCAACGTGAACGCGCCGGCCACGTTGAGTGGCTCACCGGTGGCGACGTAGGCGTCGATCTCGTCGTCGGCGAGGTTGGCGAAGCGGACGACTGTCTCGGCGACCGCCGACACACTGCGTTCGCGTGCACCGTTCTCGAGCAGCCGCAGTGCATGCCCTGTGTGCAGGATGCCCTCGCCGCCCCGCATGACCCGCCAGCGTGCTGCGGCCGTGGCTGCGTCGAGAGGTTTGCCGTGAGCAACACCGTCGAGCTCCAGGACGGAGTCACACCCGATCACCAGGGTGGGGACGTCGGCGGGCTGCAATCGCTCCACCACCGCAGCGCACTTGCGCTCAGCCAAGCCGAGTGCCAGCTGTGCCGGACTGGCCGAGCTGTGCGCATCCTCGTCGACGCCAGACACCATCACCTCCGGGTCGACGCCGGCCGCGCGCAGCGTCGACAACCGGGCCGGTGACGCCGACGCCAGCACAACCCGGGTCACAGCTGTGCCAGCTGGTGACGCAGTGGGTCCAGACCGAGACTGCCCAGGTCGAGCGCCGCCCGGTGGAAGGTGCGAAGGTCGAAGTCGGCGCCGAGTCGGGCCTCGACGTCTGCCCGTGCCTGCAACCAGATGCGCTCACCCACCTTGTAGGACGGCGCCTGGCCGGGCCAGCCGAGATAACGGTCGCGTTCGAAACGCAGGCTGGCTTCGTCCACGGTGCTGTGTGCGTGCAACAGCTCAAGCATCAGCTCGGGAGTCCACTGCTCACCGGGGTGAAAGCCAAACGGGTTGTCGACCGGGATCGGCAGCTGCAGGTGCATGCCGATGTCCACCACCACCCGAGCGGCACGAAACGACTGGCTCTCCAGCATTCCGAGCGCATCGGCCGGGTCTTCGAGATAACCCAGGTCATCCATCAACCGCTCGGCATAAAGCGCCCAACCCTCGCCATGACCGGACACCCAGCAGAGCAATCGCTGCCAGCGGTTCAGCAGGTCGGAACGGTACGCCGTCTGGCCGATCTGCAGGTGGTGGCCGGGTACTCCCTCGTGATAGACGGTGGTCAGCTCGCGCCAAGGTGAAAACCTGGTGACCTCGTCGGGGACAGACCACCACATGCGGCCCGGTCGGGTGAAGTCCTCGCTTGGCCCGGTGTAGTAGATGCCACCGTCGTGCGTCGGCGCCAGTCTGCACTCGATGCGCCGCACGGGGTCCGGGATGTCGAAGTGCACGTCGGCCAGATCCGCGATCGCCGCGTCTGCTTTGACTTGTATCCAGTCGCGAAAGGCGTCCCCGGAGTTGATCCACCGGTGCGGGTCGGCGTCCAGCGCTGCAACCGCGTCGGCTGTCGAGCCGCCGGCAACGATGCGCTGCGCCACCGTCGCTTGTTGCTCTGTTATGCGGTGTAGCTCGGCCCACCCCCAGGCGTAGGTCTCGTCCAGGTCGACGCTTGCACCGAGAAACCAACGTGACTGCAGCTGATAGGACTCGCGCCCGATCGCGTCAGTCGCAGGAGCTAGCGGCGCGATCTCGTGGATGAGGAACTCCGCGGTCTGGGCCAACGCCGCCCTAGCGTCGCCGGCGTGCCGGTGCAGCTGGTCGCGTTGCGTGCTGGATCCGGTCGACAGTCCCGCCACTAGGTCACCGAAGACGTCGGGACTGCTCCCGCTGCGCCGGGCGCCGGTCCATCCCAGCGCCTGGTGGGCGGCGCCGAGCACCTGACGGCGGGCGGCCACCCGGCCGTTCCCGGCAGCGGTGCGCATCGTTGCCCGCCATCCGGCCAGTGCGCCCGGCACCGCCGACAAGCGGGAGTCGATGGCGGCCACCGCATCCGCGCCGTCGGTGTCCATCAGGTCGAAGACCTCACGTACCTCGTGCATCCCGCTGGTAAGCACGCTCAGCTCGGCATCGGCCAGGCCGGCGTCCTGCCGTTCAAGTTCGAGGCCGAGACGCTCGGACATGGCAGCCTTCGCGACCCGCTCCCGGCTGTCCGCGGGCTCGGCTGCGGCCAGCGCAGCAAGCGTCTCGCGCACCAGATCTCGCCGGGCGGCCACACCATCAGGGGACAGGTCGGTCATCTCGGACTGGTGGCCACCGATCCCGGCTTCAGTGGCGCCCAGCGGATCCAGGGCCGCCCACCGGTCGACGTAGGCGTCCGCCAACGCGTCCACTGGCCGGTCGGCGGCGTGCGGGTTGCTGTTCACGCAGCGACTCTAGGCGTATGCATCCGCTCGACTATCCGGGGTCACCCGCCGCCACGGCCGGGCTGATCACTGCCGACGGAGGCTGGCACGAGCTCGCTGGAACCGACGTGCCCGACCGGCTGCGGCGTGGCCGGAGGTGCGTGCTGGCGGTGGGCAGCAACGCCGCACCGCGCGTGCTGGCGGCCAAGCTGAGTGCCGCTGCGGTGCCTCTCGAGGTGGGTCTGCTGCCGTGCACGGTGGGGGGTATCGCGGTGGCCCACTCCGCGCACGTCAGCCCCGCCGGTTACGTCGCGACCACCGCCATGTGGGCGCCACGTGCGCGTACACAGGTGGTGGCCTGCTGGTTCACCGCCGACCAGTTGGCTGCAGTGGACGCCACCGAACCCAACTACGTGCGCCGCGCGTTGGCCCCGACGACCACCGGGGCACCGGAGCCTGCCGCGGTGTACGCATCGCGCTGGGGGGTGTTGGCGCCCGGCGGCACTGCGTTGGCTCCGACAACCCAGGCCGTCGTGCACCGGGTGTTCGCCGCCGACGCCGTGCTGGCCAACCTGCTGCCGCTGGGTGACGGGCCGGCGACGGTGGCCGCGCTGCTTGATGACGGCATCCGAGCACGCGTGCGGCAACGGTTGGTCGACCTCGGATGGGTGTCCCCGACCGGTCTGTGAGCGCGGCCACCCGCCATACTCAGCGGTCATGCGCGGCATCATCCTCGCCGGTGGCACCGGGTCACGGCTGCACCCGATCACGCTCGGGATGAGCAAGCAGCTGCTGCCCGTCTACGACAAGCCGATGATCTACTACCCGTTGTCGACGCTGCTGCTGGCAGGTATCCGCGACATCCTGGTGATCACCACCCCGCACGAGGCGGCGGCGTTCGAGCGGCTGCTCGGCGACGGCAGCAAGTTCGGCGTGTCGTTCAGCTATGCGCAGCAGCCCGAGCCGAAGGGGTTGGCGCAGGCGTTCGTCATCGGACACGACTTCATCGGCGACCAGCGGTGCGCGTTGGTGCTCGGCGACAACATCTTCTACGGCCAGGGCCTCGGCCTGCAGCTGCAGCGCTTCGCCGAGCTCGACGGTGCCGCTATCTTCGCCTACTGGGTGACCGACCCACAGGCCTACGGGGTGGTGGACTTCGACGAGTCCGGCAAGGCCCTGTCACTGCAGGAGAAACCGAGCCATCCGCGCAGCAACTACGCGGTGCCGGGGCTGTACTTCTACGACAACGACGTCCGCGAGATCGTTCGCGGGCTGACGCCGTCGGCTCGGGGGGAGTACGAGATCACCGACGTCAACCGGATCTACCTCGAGCGCGGGGACCTGCAGGTGCAGGTGCTCGCCCGGGGCACCGCCTGGTTGGACACCGGCACTTTCGAGTCGCTCAACGACGCCAGCAACTTCATCCGCACGGTGGAGAGTCGGCAGGGGCTGCGGATCGGATCGCCGGAAGAGGTTGCCTGGCGACGAGGATTCCTCACCGACGACGAGTTGCGGGTGCGGGCCGAGGCGATGCTCAAGAGTGGCTACGGCAACTATCTGCTCGGCCTGTTGGAGCGACACAGCCTGCCGACCGTCCGGCCGCGCGCTAGCGGTGAGCCGGGCGCTAGCGGGTGAGCTGGGCGCGCTGTTTGAGCGGCTCCCACCACTCGCGGTGCGCTGCGTACCACCCGACGGTCTCGGTCAACCCCTGCTCGAAGTCGACCTGCGGGGCATAGCCGAGCTCGGCGGCGATCTTGGCCGTGGACACCGAGTAGCGCAGGTCGTGCCCGAGCCGGTCCTCGACCGAGACGACCCGATCCCAGTCTGCGTCACAGGCCGCCAGCAGCCGCTGGGTGAGCTCGCGGTTGCTCAGCTCGGTGCCGCCCCCGATGTTGTAGACCTCACCCGGGCGACCCCCCTCGAGCACGAGGTGAACGGCTCGGCAGTGGTCGTCCACGTGCAGCCAGTCGCGTACGTTGGCGCCGGCGCCGTACAAGGGCACCGTGGCACCGTCCAGAAGGTTGGTGACGAACAGCGGTACCACCTTCTCGGGGAACTGGTACGGGCCGTAGTTGTTGGAGCAGCGGGTCACGCACACCGGCAACCCGTGCGTGCGGAAGTACGAGCGGGCGATCAGGTCGCTCGCGGCCTTCGACGCCGAGTACGGCGAGTTGGGCTCCAGCGGCTGCTGCTCATCCCAGCTGCCATGCTCGATCGAGCCGTACACCTCGTCGGTGGACACGTGCACGAACGCGCCCAGACCGCGCCGCAGAGCCGAATCCAACAGCGTCTGGGTGCCGACCACGTTGGTCACCACGAAGTCCGCTGCGCCGAGTATCGACCGGTCAACGTGGCTCTCGGCGGCAAAGTGCACCACCGCATGCGTGTCGGCCAGCAGCTCATCCACCAGGGGGCCGTCACAGATGTCGCCCTGCACGAACCGCAACCGCTCGTCGTCGCGGACCGGCGCGAGGTTGGCCAGGCTGCCCGCGTACGTCAGCTTGTCCAGCACCGTGACCCTGTCTGGGACCGACAGCCCCCAAGCGTCGCCGAGGACGCCACGGACGTAGTGGCTGCCGATGAACCCGGCACCGCCGGTGACCAACAACTGCACGCTCAGCCGCCGAAGGGCTTGCTGGCGGCCAACAGGACCGACGAGCCGAACGGCAGGTCGCGGCGCTGCAGCAGCCGACGGTCCAACGAGCACAATCCCATCAGCACCCGGTCCATGGCTGGCGAGACGGGTGTGAGGCGCTGCTCGGTGGCCGGCGTGCGACCACGGCTCGTGATCCGCCGCAGCACCCGCTCGCCGGCGAACAGCGGGAACACGCCGCCGAAGGCATACGTCGAGCGCAGCACGCTGAGGCCCGCCGAACGTACCAGCGCCACCAGCCGCCGCTCGGTGTAGCGCCGGTGGTGCCCGGCCCGGACGTCGTGGTCAGACCAGGCCCATTGGTAGGCCGGCACCGACAGCAACAGTCGGCCGCCGGGCGCCAGCACCCGCACCAGCTCATCGAGTGCCTGCCGCTCGGGGGAGCAGTGCTCCAACACATCAAACGCACCGACGACATCGAATGTGGAGTCGGCGAACGGCAACGCAAGCGCCGACGCGCACACCCCCTCACCTGGCTGCAGACCGCGCGGATCGACGTCAATCGTCACTCGCTGATGGTCGCCCTGCATCCAGCTCACGCTCGGCCCGTCTGCACTGCCGACGTCGAGCAGCCGCCGGGGCTCTCCCAGGAAGCCGCCCAGTGCGGCATGCAGGAGGTCTGTGCGGGCGCGGTACCACCAGTAGTCGGGCTGGTCCAGCGAGCCCGACCCGATCGTCGTCGTCGTCGTCATTTTGGTTGTCCCTCCAGCACGCGGACGAGAGTGTCCACCACTCGTTGTGCGTCGTCGGCCTTCAGGTTGTTGAAGAACGGCAGCCGCAGCAGTCGCCCGCTGACATCGTCAGTGACCGGGCACTTGGTGGGTCTGGCCGCAAACCGGCGCCCCGCCTCCGAGCTGTGCAGCGGCACGTAGTGGAAAGTCGGCTGCACACCGGCGGCGCGCATGTCCTGCAGCACGCGGTCCCGGGTCTGCTGGTCGCGCACCAGCAGATAGAACATGTGGTGTGCGGACTCGGCGCCGGCGGGCACGACCGGCAGCCGCAGCTCCAGCCGTTCGGCCTGCGGGGCCAGCGCATCGGCGTAGAAGTCGAACAGCTTCTGCCGCTTGGCTTGGATCGGTGCGCGTTGCTCTAACTGGCCAAACAGGTATGCCGCCAGGGTGTCGGACAGCCCGAACGACGACCCGGTGTCCTGCCAGGAGTACTTGTCCACCTGGCCGAGGTGGAAGGCTCGGCGGTTGGTGCCCTTGTCATAGAGCACGCGGGCGCGGTCGACGTCGCGTGCTTCGTTGAGCAGCAGCGCGCCACCCTCACCGCACACGATGTTCTTGGTCTCGTGGAAGCTGAGGGTGGCGAAGCGGCCGAGGCTGCCCAGCGGCTGGTTGCGCCAGCGCCCGAAGAGGCCGTGCGCGTTGTCCTCGATCACGGCGATGTTTGGTCGGTCGGCAAGCACCTCGGACACGGCGCCCATGTCGCAGGCGATGCCGGCGTAGTGCACCGGCACCACGGCGCGCACCGAGTCGTCCAGCAGGCTGGCCAGATGCGCGGGGTCAAGCCCGAGGGTGCGCGGCTCGATGTCGCAGAACAGGATCCGGGCGCCCTGGCGGGCGAAGGCCAAGGCCGTGGTGGTGAAGGTGAACGACGGCACCACGACGGCGTCGCCGGGCTGCAGATCCAGCAACATCCCGGACAGCTCAAGCGCCGCGGTGCACGAGGTGGTCAGCAACACCTCCTCAGCGCCGGTCACCTGTTGCAGGATCGTTCCTGCTCGGCGGGCGAACTCGCCGGACGACGAGGTGTGCCCGCTCTGCAGAGTGGCCTGGATGTAGTCGAGCTCGGTGCCCTCGATCGCTGCACGGTTGAACGGGATCGTCTCGGACACGCCCGTCACCGTACGCTCATGGTCGCGCCCAAGGCAGCGGCCGACCCAGCCACTGCGACAGTCTCGCGTCGCTGTCCGCGAAGTGTTCTCGCAGCAATGCTCGAAGCGCGCCGTCGGGCACCGGCTCGGGACCGACGCTGGCGTTAACCGGGTCAACCTGGTCTCGGTGGGTCGGCTCCTCGTCCTCGTCAGCCGCCGGATGCACGCCCAGCGTCTCGTACAGGCCGGCTGGGGTCTGCTGCCCGCTGATGACGTCTTCGAGAAAGCGGACGTGCACCTCTTCACCGAAGCACTCCACCCACGGCTTCAGCAGGTCGACGTAGTGGCCGCGCTCCAGATAGGCGAACGGTGAGACCGACGATGCGCCCGCGTCCCAGTCGCGTGGACCGCGCAGGTTCTCCCGCAGAGCCTCGTCCAGCGGGCGCTGCTCGGCGCCGTGCTCGCGGCTGAAGCGCCAGTTGGAGATCGCCCGGGCCACCGGATCGCGCAGCTGGACGACAATCGTTGGATGTCCCAACACGTCGGCCGCCCGCCGGGCCGCTGCCGGGTCCTCCAGATAGCTGGTGCTCTTCTCCGCGAGCAGCGACTCGGTGGTGGCATGCGCGAAGTAAGTGCTGCGATACCAGTCCAGCCCCCGACCGGCGTGCTCGGCGGACAAGAAGACCTTCGGCTCCGGTCGGGAGGGTCGGGCCATCGCAATGTCGGGGTGGGCCTCCAGCACCCGCTGCAGGGCGGTGGTTCCGCAGCGCTGCGCACCGATGACCAGCAGGTGTCGCGTCACTGCTGAGCCCGGTCGACCACGTGATACGTCTCCTCGGCGCTGACCGCGTTCAGGGTGCGCACCACGTACTCGCCGAGCATCGACAACAGCGCGATCGTGACCCCGTTGAACAGGGCGGTCAGCACGATCAGCGTGGTCCAGCCCGGCACCCGGGTGTCCGACACCAGACCCTGCACGAGATAGCCCGCGCCGAGCAGGAACGCCAGCGTGGCGATGATGGCTCCACCCAGGGCGGCCAACCGCAGCGGGAACAGTGAGTAGCTGAACAGGATCGTCAGCACCAGCCGCAGAATGCGTACGGTGCTGTAGGTGCTCTTGCCGACCTTGCGCGACTCGTGCCGCACCGGCACGTCGGACCGGTTGCTTGAGTAGAGCAACGCCTGCCCGGTGATGTAGGGGTAGGCGGTGCGCGAGGAACAGATCCGGTTGACCACGTCGCGCCGCAGGATGCGGAAGTTGGACACGGTCAGATCGGCCGGCTGGGCAAAAACCCGGCGGTTGATCATCGAGATCAGCTTGCTGCCGAGCCGGCGATAGAAGGCGGCCCGCTTCACCTCGAAGGCGCCGAACACCACATCGCGGCCGCTCATTGCCTCGTCGATGAGCAGTCGCATCTGGTCGGGCGGGTTCTGCAGGTCGTCGTCCATGGTGATCACGTAGTCACCGGTGGCCTCACGAAACCCGGCGAGGTTGGCGTTGTGCTGGCCGTAGTTGCGCAGCAACCGGACTGCCGTGATGTGCTCGTTGGCACGAGCCCGGCGGGCGATGACGTCCCAACTGCCGTCCCGGCTGCCGTCGTCGACCAGGACCAGTTGATAGCTGAGCCCCTGCTCCTCGAAGGCCCGGACGATGCGGTCGGCGGTCTCGCCGACAACACCGGCGCTCTCGTAGACCGGGATGACGACGGAGTAGGTGAACGCATGCGGGTCGAGCCGCTGCGCGCCCGGCGAGGTCGACGGCTGCGGCTCCGGGCCGGATAGGGGCTGTGGCGAGCTGATGGGCGATGGGTCCAATCCGCGCGAGGGTCATATTGCGAGCGTCCGTGCCGCGTGACTGTATCCGAACGGGGTGCTCCGACGACTACGCTCGGGCAGCATGTCCGGTCGCGCGCGCGACACGACCGCGCTCGGCGCCGGCTCACTGGTCACCGGGTTGCTGGCGTACGTGTTCTTCGCCCTCAGCACCCGCGGTCTGGGTGCGTCGGCGGCTGCCCCGGTGTCAGTGCTGTGGACGTATTGGAGTTTTGCGGCTGCCGCGCTGACCTTTCCGTTGCAGCACTGGATCGCGCGGTCGGTCGCCACCCACCAGGGGGAGGGGGCGGTACAGCGCGCGCTGCCCGGTGTTGCGCTGGTGGTGGCGCTGATCGCCGGGCTCGCCGGACTGGTGTCATACCTGGCCCGGGAGCCGCTGTTCCACCGCGGCGATGTCTGGTTCCCGTTGCTCGTCGGGGCGGTGACGCTCGGCTCCGGGCTGATGGGAGTGGTCCGCGGCGGACTGTCCGCGCGGCGGCATTTCGTCAGCGTTGCCTGGGCGCTGGTCGCCGAGAACGCTGCCCGCTGCGCCGGGGCGCTGCTGCTCGTGCTGGTACAGGTACGGGCAGCGGTCGGCTATGGCATCTGTCTGGCCGCCGGCTCATTGATGGCGCTGCTGTGGCCGTCCGCGACCCGCTTCGCTGCCGGCGGCGAGCCCAGCGTCGAGTCGCCGCTGCGCTTCCTTGGCGGGGCCGCAGGAGGTCAGCTGACCGCGCAGGTGGTGCTGACCGGCGGCCCGATCGTGCTTGCGCTGGGCGGCGGGTCCGCCGCCCAGGTGACCGCCCTGTTCGCCGCGCTGGCGCTGTTTCGTGCTCCGTACATACTGGCGATCGGGGTGGTGTCGCAGCTGACCGGAAAGCTCACCGCGCTGGTGGTCCAGGGGCGTCAGGCGGCGCTGCGGCGAGTGCGGCTAACGCTCATCGGCTGCAGCGGTGTGGGCGTTGTCGCGGCGGCTGGCGTCGGTGGCCTTGCGGGGCCCTGGCTGGTGCGGCTGGTGTTCGGCGCTGACGTGGCGATCGGCCCGTTCCCAGCCATGCTGGTGGCGGTCGGCAGTGCGCTGGCGCTGGCCAACCTGGTGTGGGCGGTGATGATCTTGGCTCAGGACCGCAGCGGCGCGGTGGCCCGGGCGTGGGCGGTGGCATCGGTGTGCGGGGTGGCGATGTTGCTGCTGCCCAGCACCGAGCCGTTGACCCGCACCTGCTGGGCATTTGCCGTTGCCGAGGCGGCAGCCTTTTCCGCGCTGCTGGTCTCCCAGGTCCGCGGACAACAGGCTCAGCGGCGCCCTAAGGCGCCAGGTCGGTGAACGCCTCGGACAGCGGCTCGATCCCGTTCTTCAGGCGCTCGCGGTAGCGCACCGCTTGCCACGCGTCCCAACGCGCCGGGTCGACAACCCAGGTCTGCTCGCCGAGTCCGACGGAGATGCCGATGTCGTCGATCTCGATCGTGGCCGGTGTCTCTCCCACGGCGGGTGCCTGCTTGCTTGACGGGTCTGCGAGGCCAGTCATCGCCCACGGCAACCGGATCCGGACGGTGGAGCCGTCTTGGCGCCAAAGTGCCTGCCCGCTGTAGCCGGGGTCCTCGGGGTCGAGCACCCCTTGGCGCAACCGCCCGACCTCTTGGTACTCGACGGGGAACCTACGCCGGTCAATTCTCAGCGACCGGTTGATGGCCAGTCGCTGCGGGGTCCAGTCGCGCCGATGGGTCGGCGCGAGATCCACTCCGTCAAAGCGGGTGGGGTCGAGGTCGGTGCGCACCTTGCCTGCCCGGTCCCGCCGGTCGGATCGAGTTCGAAGGCGTAGTCGGCGTCGGCATCGCCGGTGCCGGTGGGAGGTGTTGCGCCGCCGCCTTGAGTGCTGGTGGCGATGGTGATCACGTCCGTGGGTTCCTCGGTGACGCCAGGCGGAGATGGATGGAGGACTCGTCGGTCTGTGTGGTGACCTTGCGCAGCTGCTCGGTACCGCTGAACAGCGTGGTTGGTTCCGCACCCTCCGGCCCCAACGCGCCGGTGGCAACCAGGCCGAAGTACTGCTCGTTGGTGAGCGGGTCATGCCACAACTGCCTGCGGTCGGGCGGTATCTGATGCTCGAGGGTGTTCCAGGTGCGTTTGAACCACTCGTCGGTCCAGGCGAAGACGAAGCCGCCGCCGATGCCTTGCGCCTCGATCAGTCGCAACGTGTCGGCGTCGATGGCGAGGGCATCCTGCTCGGAGTGACCGCCTTGGTGGCGTCCCGCCGGGCCGGCGTGCGCGGAGCCGAGCGCCGCCGGCACCCAAACTCGGTGATCAGCACCGGCATGGAGCGTGATAGTCGCGCAGCGTGCGGAGATAGCCGGCATACGGATCGGAACGGCCGGCGAAGCGAGCCTGCTGCAGACCCGGACGCAGGCGCTACGCCATGTGCGAGTCGCTCTGCGTGGCTGCGCGCATCTGGTTCAGCACGACGGCTTGCTCGGGGGTGGTCTTGTGGCCGGCTGCGGGCGAGATGCCATCCCGGTGAGCGATCAGCGGGATATCCGGCTCGCCCTCGTCGACGACCTTCGCCATCGCCCAGCGGGAGAAGACCGCGCCGTCGACGTGGCCCGCGTCGAGCAGGGAGACGGAGTCGTGCCGCGAATCCTCGGCGATGCGTTCGAACAAGGCGCGCACCAACTCCTCGTCGCCCTCCAGCGTCTGGACGAACCAGTTATCAGAGACCAGCAGCGCCCCGGTGATCTGCTGCGCCTTGTTGGAGCGCGCCTGGCTGAACAAGGAGCCGAGTTCGGCTTTGCGTCCCTCTGCCGGAATCAGGTCCCGGCTGCGATACATCAGGCAGAAGGTGCCGCCGGTTGGTGCAGCGTCTGGCATCTCGTCTCCGTGGATCTGGGTCGCGGGCCGTGAGTCGCCGGCCATCATCGCCACCCCGTAGGCGCTCGACGTCTCACTTTGCGACAGGCTTG
Organism: Nocardioidaceae bacterium; assembly: GCA_013696365.1. Taxonomy (GTDB): domain Bacteria; phylum Actinomycetota; class Actinomycetes; order Propionibacteriales; family Nocardioidaceae; genus JACCVL01. The sequence continues at coordinate 1,915 of JACCYS010000306.1, read as the reverse complement.
ATAGGCAGCAGTCTACCTTCGGTAGTATTCCAACGGTCTACTACTGGGAGCAGATGATGATGACCCTGCCAACCGGCCGCGAGCCGATCACCAACCGTCCGCTTGTGCAGTACGCAGCCCTCGTGCTGCTGGGGGTCCTGGTCGTGCAGGGGTATACAGCGCTGTTGGCGGACAGCAGAATCACCGCGCTGACCGCGGTGCTGTTGCTGGTCGTGGCGGCGTACGCGCTTGTCTTCACCGCGCGCCACCGCACGTCGCTGCGCATCCGCGCCTACGCGAGCCTGACGGTGCACCTCATCACCTACGCACTCGTCGTCGGCTCCTTCTGGGTGCACGCGGCGCTGCTCCTGCTCGCCGGTCAGCGGGAATCTCTGGACGCCGGATGGTCCGGACCTGTGCTGTCGATGAGCGTGCTCTGGGGTATCGGGCTCGCGGTCCATGCATGGGGCGCGCTGCGCATTCGGGGGTATGACGATGTCGCCGTCTGAGACAGCTCTTGACCCGGGCGAGCTGTCCGCCTACGAGCAGCAGGTCCTCGCGTCGTGGTCGGACACCCACAAGAAGAGCGCCCTCATGCTGTTCGTGCTCCTGGCGCTGACCTCGGCGCCCGCCTGGTCCGGCGAGATCCGGCTCTTCATCACCCGAGCCTCAGGCGGCGAGCTGAGCGTCGACGAGCAGAGCCTGCACCGGACCCTTCGACGCTTGGAGGGACTCAACGTCATCACCCACACGGCGCAGTCGGTTGCCGGAACCGGGGCGAGGCGCAAGGTGTACGAGCTCACCGGATCGGGCGGACGCCTCCTCGACGCCTTCCTCTCGACGACAATGGGCTACCTGGACGAGCCCGAGTTCATCGCCTCGGTGCAGGCTGCCCAGAGGACCACCCGCCGTCGGAGGCAATCGTCTGCGCGGTGACCCAGCCGGCCTCGTCGCTGCACAGCCACGCCACCAGCCGCGCGGTGTCCTCGGGCCGACCCCACCGCCGACCCGGTATCGCCTCCTCGACCGCCCGGCGCAGCTGGCCGGTCGCGTAGCCGGTGTCGTTGGGGCCGGGGTTGACGCAGTTGACTGTGATGGCGTGCGGCCCGAGCGTCACGGCGAGGCTCGCCGTCAGCTGCTGCACGACAGCCTTAGAGGCGATGTAGGGCAGCTCGTCGGGCATCGCCCCCTGGTACTGCCCGGAGGTGAACAGCACGATGGGGCCGCCAACCCGACCGTCGTGCTGGTCGGCGAGGTGGCGCGCCAGCAGAAGCGAGGCGCGGGCGTTCACGGCGAACGAGAGGTCGAGCTCGGCCGCGGTGAGCTCGGCCAGCGACTGGCGTGAGCTGCGAGCATTGTTGGCGACCAGCACGTCCACGTGCCCGAGCGCCGCGGTTGCCTCCGCCATCAACCGACCCGGCGCCTCGGGGTCGGCCAGATCGACCGCCGCGTACTCGACCCGTGCGCCCTCGGCGCGCAGCCGGTCGCGTACGCCCTCCCCGCCGCCGGAGTCCTCACCCCACGGTTGGTGAGCGTCGTCGGGCGACCAGCCGGTGAGGAACAGCCGCGCCCCCTCGTTGGCGAACTGGCGGGCCACTGCCGCCCCGATGCCCGCTTCGCGGCTGACGCCGGTCACGACCGTCGTCCGCCCGCCGAGTGCAGTCATCGCGTCAGGCTAGTGGCCTCGTCTGGCTGCACCACCGCCTGCACGACTGACCACACGTCGCCGCTAGTCGAGCCTCGCGTGCGTGCCACGTAAACGTGGCGGAGCGACCCATTGCGTGGCATGCGCGCCCCGTAAACGGTCGGGGGGCCACGTAAACGTGGCGCGCGACGTGGCGGGGTGCGGGCGCTAGCGGGGCAGCGCCGACCGGCGCCAACCGTGCGGTCCGGCCCGCAGCGGCTGGCGCATCGAGCCCGCGGGATGCCCCCAGGC